>CAZAHZ010000110.1:0-10664 GCA_964485055.1 uncultured Candidatus Cloacimonadota bacterium | reverse complement strand
TTGCCGGAATACCTTAATGGTCTTTCAATATCTTTCACAATTTCAAGATGCCAAATGTAATAACCCGTGTTAACATTTTATTTGACAGAAATTAGTTTAATCTGGAAAATATTTTCGAGGTAAAACTTTCTTACCTGATAAAGGAAAAAAAGATTTCTACAGAGTATTGTACTTCATTAGTTTACAGCAGAGGAAAGGTTTTATAAGTGGTGCAATGAGGGGACAGACCAGAATTCAGCAGGGGTTATAAGCATGTGGCAGCACGTGCTGCAAAAAAAATGGCTTTAGCTCCTGGGTGGTGCAGCCGCAAGCTGCGCCACCTGAAAAATCAGAAGGGCAGTTAATTAACTGCCCTTTTTGTCCTTTATCATGCCTTAATCAAGGCTTATTCTTTAATTTGAGCAACATTATGTTTTACCACACGTCCCTTTGCCATAAAGACAACTTCTTCACAGATATTTGTAGTCAGATCAGCAAGCCGTTCGAGGTGACTGGAAATCTCATTGATCTGCATTCGAATTGGAGTAGTTTCGGGCGTTGAGAGCATGTGGGTCATATTAACGCGGAAAATCTGATCTCTCAAATTATCAATCAAATCGTCAGCCCCCATCACCATACCAGCGAGTTCAGTATCCTGGTTAATAAAAGAAGTAATGGCATCCTTCATCATTTTCATGGTTTCCTTGAACATCACGGGCAGGTCTATATATTTAACAATAACCGGGCGTTGTAAAATTCGAAAAACACATTTTGTGATATTAACCACGTGATCACCCATTCGCTCCAGGTCGTTATTCATCTTTATGATCATGATAATAGTGTGCAGGTTTTTACAAGAAAAAAAAATCCCCCGAAAGTCTCGGGGGATTTGATTATTCTCTTATTTACTGAGTTTTAGTTGATCTTCTCAGAAAATTTCCAGCGTAATTGCACCTTGATGTCACTGCAGTCATCCAGATCTTTATCCTTATTATCTCGCATGGTGTAATTTGCCTGTAACCACAATTTCGGGTTGTTCTTATCATCACGCAGCATAAAATAATTAACTCCGGCTGTTATTATGTCATAAGCACCCGATCCGATCTCCTCGTCATTCATATCGGCATCATCATCATACATGTCATAACGGAAGACAAGTTCCAGATCAATATCTGTGTATTCCTTAATATTGATGACAGGCATGAAGGAGATCACATTTACTGTTAACTCCGATTCTTCTATACTGGAAGTGAAATCACACCAACTCTTCGTCGTGCTTGTTCTGGTTAAATATTGTGCCCAGATATCAATCCCAGCGATCACATTGAACCGCAAGAAACCTGCCATCTTATTAATTACCAAATCATAATCAACTTCTTCAAAAGTATCAGTAGTATCATATAAAACTTCCCAATCATCAATATCAAAATTATATCCCATTGTAGAATCAATTACTGTATCTAAATTTTTCTGATATTGTGTAGCTTTTGTATCAATACAATATGATCCACCCAATGTTACACCTTTAATTGGAGTTAATCTCAGATTACCAAGAAATGCCAGGTTGGTGTCAATATCGTTTCCAGTCTTTGCATAACCTTCTCCGTTATAGGCTGCCAGATGGTATTCTCCAAATCCTTTCGGCAGCAAACCGCTGATACCCATTCCATAGTCCAGCGCTGTTATAAATCCATACATGTCACTCGGGCTCAAATCTATTGTAGTATAATTCCAGTCATATAGGGTACCAAAATAGGTCTTCATTAAACCAAAGGTGAACTTTGCATCTTTCCATAAATAATCAGAAAATTCCACATAAGCAAGCTTGAGCTTAATGCCTGCTCCATTGTTAGAAACCTGGGCTACATCTTCCCTGCTAAAAAAATCAAGCAGAAATTTTCCCTTGATCTTGTCTGAAAAAGTATGCTCCAAACCAAGATGTCCCCGAGATAAGGACAATTCGTTCTTCGTTGCCTCATCTGCTCCATCTACCATTAGATAGCTCCAGCGACTCCATAATTCCATGCTTAACATCGTCTCGGCATGAACCGCACCAACGAGTAATACTAAAAAAATACATAAAACTAAGATTTTTTTCACTTTTTCCTCCGTGTTTTTTATTTACTTACAATCTTTTTCTACTCTTTATTTAGTCAAGTAGAAAAGCTCCTTTATTACGGCAGCATTGAAGTGCCGATACAGCCGTAATCTATTCAAATTAATTCCTTTCGTAGAATTATATCATGTTATTAATTTCGTTTCTCAAATTAATTTCTCGGGAATTTCACTAATTCCACCAAAAAAATATTTGACAACCGAACCAGCATATTACTCGCTGTTCATAGAAAAGTAGAAAAAGGATTTTTTTATGGAACCTGTATATAGTTGCGAAAATAAAATTTGCCTTATAGAGTATCAAGACTCTATTGATTTCGAATTCTGTCAGTTTCATAATCTGATAAAAAAAGAATACATCCCACTGGCTAACTTTTTCATCCTGGATTTCAAAAATATCTCTTTTATAGACAGCGCCGGGATTGGTAATCTGGTAGGAATTTTTCGTGCTCTTGATGCTCAAGGCAAATCTTTATGTCTCATTAATCTCAGCTCTAATATTAAAAAAGTTCTCCAAATCTCCGAAATTGAACACGTCTTTCCTATTTTCAATTCACTCCAGGATGCTGAATTACACTATAAATCTACTCTATAATTTACTAAGGTACTTTAACTATCCAGCAATCTGATATACCCCAGAAATCATTCTTTATCCTGGCTCCCAGCTCCTCTGCATCCTGACGGCTATATTTGCCTTCCAAACGTAACCGGTAATAGATCACTCCATCTTTGTTAAACTCGCTGATCTCAGTCTTTACACCTTTTTTTGCCATCATTTCTTTTTGTAATTCCACCGCATAGGGATCGGTTAATGATAGCACCTGCACCTTATATACCCGCGCTCCCGTGCTTACTGGTTTTACAGGCTTAACTTCTTCCTGTTTTACCACTTCCTGGGGCTCTACTACTTCAGGTTCCGGTTGAACTTCCTGCTTTGCTATCTCTTCTGCTTTGCTCTCTATCAATGATTTGGGTGCGACTTCCTTCTTCTTTCCACAGCCAAACACCATAACTAGTGCCAAGATCAATAATACTCTCAAAATTGCTTTCATTAGTCTCATCATTACCTCCATTTATCCATGGAATGATTATTAACTTTTTATGTCTTATGGTCAAGTAAATTAATAAAAAAAGGAACAAAGCAATTACTTTGTTCCTTAATTATCCCTGTCGCCACGTCTTAAAGTCACTCTATTGCTTTAATCCACCAGCTTCAATATCTCATTGCTACGATTTATAAACTGTTGTAATTCTTTGCCACTGAACTGTTTCTGCTCCAGTAATGCTAATTCATGCAGATAATTTACCAGCAGATTAACTTTTTCATTGTCATTCTTATCTTTCAGTTCCAGAACTTTCTTGATCGTTTCATTCTCGGCATTGATCACCAGTGTATGATGTTTCAACATATCAAATCCATCACCACTGAACATGCTGTTCATTTCCTGCATTCGTCGCATTTGTTCATCAAATACGATCATTGCGGGTATATTTGCCGTTTTCAGGTGCTTGACTTTTGTGGTTACTTCCAGATAGGCTTTCTTCCGTAATTCTTCCCAGCCTTCTCCCAGTTGCGTTACCTCTGCCGGAGTTAGTTCAAAGATCTTTAAATAAGTGAAATCGTTCTCTGTCCGAATATGAGAAGCCAGAAGACTGATAGCTGCGGGGTATTTCTTGATAAACTCAGCATAATCATCTTTACTGAAACTTGCTTCCACTCCCTGGTTCAATGACCGGTCAAATATATCCCGCAAACGCTCACTTGCTGTCCTGCCTGCTGCATCGGTTATTTCCGTTTTATCAGCATTCACCAGATTATCATTGATCTCGGAATCCACCCGCACGAATTTGATATTCTGGTCATCTGCCTCTATCTTCTGAAAGGAATGACCATCTATCACGGAATCCGAATAGATCACCTCCAGCCCCTGCTCCTTCATCATTTCAATATAACTCACCTGCAAGTCTGTTCCGCTGGCATAATATATCTTTTTCTGCTCACCCTCTTGTTCATTCCTCGTCAGATATTCAGCTATCGTTACCCAGTCCCCGTTTGAACTCTTAAAAATCAGGAATTCCTTCATTGCCTTGAAAAATTTCTCGTCAGTTACAAAGCCATATTTAATGAAATTCTGAATTTCTTTCCAGAACCCTTCGTAACGCGGGCGATCTGTCTCAAAAACTTCCTTCAGACTGTCTGCCACCTTCTTGACTATATAGCCCGTGATCTTTTGAACTTCCTTGTCATGTTGCAGAAAACTTCTCGAAACATTCAAGGGTATATCCGGGATATCAATACCGCCCTTCAACAGCATCATGAATTCCGGAATGAAATCCTTCAGATTATCAGCTACAAACACATTATTACAATATAAATTCACGCTTCCACGATTAATATCAAGCTGATTGCCAATTGCCGGAAAATATAAAATACCCTTTAATTTAAAGGGATAATCCACATTCAAATGTATCCAGAATAATGGCTCCTTCCAGTCATGAAATAAATTCCGGTAAAATTCCTTATATTCCTCTTCTTCCACATCCTTCGGCTGCTTATTCCATAATGCTGCTGTCTGATTTACCGGCTCCTTCTCCTTATTGATATAGATCGGAAATGGCATGAAATTACTGTACTTTTCCACCAGTTCCCGCAATTTATGATCTTCCAGATATTCTTCACTTTCCTGATTAAGATATAGCGTAACGGTGGTACCCACTTCCTTCCGCTTGCTGTTATCGGTTTTGAACCTGATATCGCCTTCGCATTCCCAATACGCTGCCTCTGCTCCTTCTTCCCAGGATAGAGAATCTATCGTTACTTTATCCGACACCATGAATGTTGAATAGAAGCCCAGTCCAAAATGCCCTATAATGGCATTCTGCTGCTCCTTATATCTATCTACAAATTCCTCTGCTCCCGAAAATGCTATCTGATTGATGTACTTCCTGATCTCGTCTCGCGTCATGCCTATGCCATGGTCTATTATCTGAAGTGTCTTTGCCTTTTTATCGCTCTTGATCTCGATCTTCAATTTCTCTTTGTCAAAGTCCGGCTCTACTGCCTGACGTTTATTCATTGCATCCACCGAATTTGAGATTACTTCCCGTAAAAATATGTCGTGCTCCGAATATAACCACTTCTTGATGATCGGAAATATATTCTCTGTGTGGATTGATAGTTTACCATGACCCTTTTTCTGCTCTGCCATTGTGCCACTCCTTTTCTCTTAATTTTATTATCTAATTCATTTTTACGTCACCCCCGCCAGGCTGTCAAGTACTTTTTAGCAGTCACTTCTCCTGATTGCTAACTATACCGAGTAGTCAATCATCACCTCCAACGCTAAGACACAAAATGGATGCAGTCCATCCCATCCACTAATGTTCACTATCTTCTTCATAGCTGATCTTAAAGCAAAATATCCAAATAATCTTCAATTCTCAATAAGAAAAGTGAAATTTCGTGAATTGAATCCCAAAATATAGCTATTTTAGGGGATTCCATTCCCCGAATTAGTGATTTATCCATTTACTCATTATTCACTGTTTACTTCTCAATTTCACATTTTCTCCCTTTCTCCCCCTCACTCCCTCAAATCTTCCCGTCTCCCGTCCTACCGCAACAAAAGACATTTCCTTACATCTTTCACTTCCCCGTTAACCTGCAGCTTATAAAAATATATACCTGATCCCACAGCATCCCCTTCATCATTATCACCATTCCAGATGATGGAAGAAAGACCTTTTGGTGTATTTCCCTGGGTAAGCACTTTTATTTTTTGTCCCCGCACATTATAAATAGAAAGATCAATTTGCGAATCTTCAGGAATATTAAAGGATATTGTCGTAGTAGGATTAAAAGGATTGGGATAATTCTGATGCAAGCTAAATTCAGCTTCCGGAATAGCGTTATCTTCGCTGAATACCGGCGTAAGCGGTGCTCCCCAGGTCCAATCCGCAGCAACAATCGTGCAGTTATTCTCAAAAACTGTCTCATCATTTGCAATTGTTCCCATGCCTTCATTCAATTTCCAGTAACCCATAAGTCCTGCTTCATCGCCATTTAGATATGTCATCATATTCGCAGCAATATCATCTCCCGATACCACTGTATCCCAAAGTCTAATTTCGTCTATTACACCCTGGAAAGTATATTCTCCATCAGCACTGCTGCCAATATAGAGGTTATCAAAAAGATTATTTACTATATTACCAATCGGTCCGTCGTACATTGATAATTCCTGCTCCACGCCATTGATGTACGCCTTTACTTCGCTGGTGCCGCCATAACTTACGGCAACATGCTGCCAGTCATTCAGAACAATAGAATTTTCAGGAGTACCCACCCAGCTTGTTTCACCAATCTCTGTAGTTGATTGAAATATGAGGTTTTGACCGGGATTTCCCTGAATATACAGGCTGAATTTATCCTTATCGAAAATGCGACCTAAACCTGTTTCGGGATCTTCTCCCCAGCCTGTAGGATTGATCCATGCTTCCAGCGTAATCGCCTCTGTAATATTAATTCCGGCATTTCCCGGGCATTCCAGATAACTGTCAATGCCGTTGAATTCCAGGGCACTTTCATCATCAAACACGCGGATATAATCTTCCCTGGTTATTGTCTGTGGCATATCTCCGTTCTCTACTGTCAAACTGACACTATATGATCCCGGTTCATCAAAAAGCCAGACAGGAGTTTGCTCATTAGAATCAATTATTCCGTCATTATCAAAATCCCAAGCCCAGGAAGTTACTTCCGGGATTGCCCAGGAATTATCAAAAAAGATAACCGGCAGCGGAGCAAATCCTGAACGCGGAATGCCTTCAAATTCCGCAGTCAGCATCGGCAGATCAAAAAATTCGATGAGATTTAAAAGAATATCCTGCCGGGTTGAAGGCGGCTCGTTGTCCACCAGATCAGCGAGAGAGTAGGCAAAAACAAAGGTTTTTTGTCCAAAAGTCCCCTCTCCCTCCAGAGCAACATCCCCATAACCGTATTCCGTAAAGGCTATGCCTCCATTTCCATTAGCAAAATATTTATCAATATACCAGTTATTGATCTGAGTAGAAGAAGTAAAATTCATACCCTCCGTTAAAGCTCCCGTAACTCCGCCGAGATTATTGATCGGGTTATTCGATTGAAAGAAGTTTTGCACGCTTTGCATGCCAAATATCTGCCTGAATGCCTGACTGTTCGGATATCCTATATAATCCATAGCTCCAAATAATGAACCACTTTCCAGATATACTTTTCCGCCTGCTTGCAAATATTCTACTATTGCTTCGCCTTCGCTATATTCCGGAAAAGTGCCTGCATCAAAATTTTGCCCCAGATTACCAAAAGACAGGAATACTGCATCAAAACCTTCTAAAGAAGAAGGAATGGAATTAGAGTAAATAGCTTCAATCCCCAGTTCTGTGAGAGTTTCATAGATATATGTCCCGCTGAAATCATTCCCTCCTTGTATCCCTTCAAAAACCAGAATTCCCGTATTTACAGAAATATAGTT
Source organism: uncultured Candidatus Cloacimonadota bacterium (assembly GCA_964485055.1). Classification (GTDB taxonomy): domain Bacteria; phylum Cloacimonadota; class Cloacimonadia; order Cloacimonadales; family TCS61; genus Stygibacter. Next base: position 3,057 of record CAZAHZ010000110.1, on the reverse strand, counting down.
CTCAGCAATATTCGTATTGGAATTCACACCGTCGGATATGGTAAATGACACGGTATAAAGCCCGGGTTCCGTAAAAGTATGCGTTGGATTTTGCTCATAGGAATCTATTATGCCGTCATTTTCAAAATCCCATTCCCAGACTGTGATCGGACCCGGAAAGGCAAAGGACAGATCTGTGAAATTAGCAGTTACAGGGTTGGGTCCTCCCGTGACATCAGCTTCAAAAAGTGCGTTCAGAGGTCCTTCAATATAACCCCGGTCAGTAAATACGGGTATGATCTGCTCCATATTAATCCCGCCGTTCAGGTCTATATCTGCCTGCATAAAAGCATAAGCAGCATCTCGCTGATTCGTATTTGCATCCGTCATGGATATTCCTTCCCACAGCACTTCGTCGGTAGCTTCTCTGCCGATCAGGTCATAGATAGACATCAGCGAAGATGACCACAACTGTCCGTCGTAATGCACTTCTCCGATCAGTCCTTCCGGATAATGGTTAGGGAAATTGGTGACGCGCATATAGTCACCGCCTAATTCAGGCTGCAGACCCCAAAGACCAAACCAGTCATATTGCAGGTCTCCCGGCTCAAAACACCCCAGACTGCGAGTATAAGATTGAGCCCAGTAATCAGCACATCCTTCGCTTAATCCTTCCACTTGTGATAATTGACCTGCGGTAACCCAGTCGTGTATGGCATGACCCAGTTCATGACGAATAATAGCATTATCTTCTCCGGCATCCACGGCATTTGCCGGATTGCCAAAAGCTACATGCCCGGTTGACGGAGAATAATGAGCATTCACATCTCCATCTAAACCATGCGGGTCAAAGTGCACTCCCCCAGTGTATTGATATGGCATGATCTCATATCCCATCAATTCTTGCAGATATCGCATGGAATTATCTATATGGAAATATATATTCACTGCTTCGAAAGGCAACTCACTTCTGGTATAATGAAAATCACTGCTGTCTTGCGGAAATAGTCCGTTATATGGTCCTTCATTATCTATAATTGCAGCATAAGGTCCCACCAGGGAATACATTCCACCGCTTTCAGTGATATCCAGCAGCTCTACTTCCTTTAATTGGGCAGTAAGAGAATCCGTATCATCCCCGCCGTTATCAATAAATCCCTCTTCACCATAGATAGTAGCAGCATTCGTAATGGGGTCAGGGTTAAATACCCAGCCAGACCCGGTTTCCCGGTAATAACAGGCTTTATCCTCCGCTCGCACTATTTCACCATTGACTGCATTGACCAGTATCTCCCAGTCTCCATAAATTCCTTCTGCCGGCACCAGCGTTACCTTATGCACCAGCACATTCTTCAGCAGATTCTCCTGATAGACTATAGTCTCGATTTCCTCAAAATTTAGTTTCCCGCTTATATTCAGATAATTTTCTGCGATCTGCAATGCTGCTGACTGTGAAATATTGATGCTGGCATCAAAAGCACCCAGCTTCTTGTACCCGTTCATCACAAACACAACCATGTTGTCTTTATTAATGCTCACCTTGATACTGGAGCGATATATAGGAAAACCTGCCACAATTTGTCTGAATTGTACTCGATACCCGCTCGCTGTTTCGTAAGATTTCACAAATTCAATATCGCCCAGATCTTTGTTAAGCTGAAGAATATCAGCATTTTCCGAAAGATACTGCCGAGCCATTGCTTCCAGATTACTCTTCTTCACCCGATAATTCACGCTATATAAAGCAGCCGGTATTCCGGTTAGTTTATCTACTCTCATATTTTCCATAACTTCCGTATTATCCACAACCGCTGGAATAATTTCCAGCCTCTTATTAGCCTCAGGTTTACCGGCATAAGCCAGCAAGGACGCCGTGATCATAACAATGCCTAACAATAACAATACTGCTTTCTTCATCTTTCCACTCCAATTTATTAGATTAATTTTATACTCACATCTTCATGATCCAAATTACCAACTCCATCAATTTAGTCCATCTTAAAATAAAACTTCAATAATTCGTTTTCTTAACTCCTATGATTCTACTTTCTTAAAATTTATTCACCATCTATTTTTACTATAAAGTTTCGATTACAACAATATTGGAAGCTGTATTTGAAATTCTTAAGTTAACCTATTTACCAATACATAGATTAATTATAGATTTCTATAACCGATCTGAATTTTGTATTATTCGTAGGGCGCGTTTTCTATAGTTACTATCCATCAATAAATTATTAAATAAATTCATAGCATTTTCTTTTGTAGTTAAATTTTTCGAATAATTATAAATGTTTATAATCAAATCAATAATTTGTTCTTGTATCATCCCATATATAAAGACATCTCCATTAAACTTTTTATAATTCTCTAATATACAAAACACTTCATCTGGATATTGATCTACTATTTGAAGTAAGTATTTTATAAAATGGTATGATTTCTTTTGCACATGCTGTGTTTTAGAATAATCTATAAATAATTCTTTTTTTAATGAAAATCCTGATAAATCCATTTTTGTAAATGAGATATCATAAGCATTAGATATTTCATCTTCACAAATAGAAAATGATTCCCGAAACATTCTTTCTGAGATATCCTTAATTTCTTGATTTTCATTAGACAACATTTTTGCAGAAAATTCAATAACACTCTTTCTGATATTTTGATTTACCCTAATCCCTTTTTTTAGCAAAGAATCGATTTCATTAAAACCAGAGTATTGAAAATTCATTAATATTGTGCCAACATTATAACTCGTCGTAATATCTTTAACTTCTAATAAAAACTCAAGCTTTTTAAGTATTATTTCAAGATAATCCTTCCCAAGCATATAAATAATATGAAAATTACTGATAATAATTTGAATATTGTTATCGCGAGTTAGTTTGCAATATAACTTGAAAGCTCTTTCTTTATCGTAGGATATTAGGTAATGTATTCCCACAATTAAACATGATCTTAATGCTATAGAATCGTCATCAGCGATACTCTCGATTATTTTGAAAACAAATTCTTTATTATTTATATAACTCAAGTTTCGCAGAAGCATAAACTCGCAGTACCATGATATTTTTG
>CAZAHZ010000109.1:0-10793 GCA_964485055.1 uncultured Candidatus Cloacimonadota bacterium | reverse complement strand
ATCCATGAAGCCTGTTATACACAAAAATAAAAATACCTCCCCTCTGTGGTTAAAATAAATCTTACATTACCTTCTAACCCAAACAGTGAGTAAAAAATAATAGTTAGTCAGCCCATACCTCCCAGAACTCCTGCCCGAAATACGTTCATCCCGATGTATCGGGACTGTCTCACCTTTGTTTTTGTTATTAAATTCCTCTGCGCCCTCTGTACCTCTGTGGTGGTAAATATCTTACATTACATCCCAGTTAGTTTTGGCTTAATAAGGCATGATCCATGAAGCCTGTTATACACAAAAATAAAAATACCTCCCCTCTGTGGTTAAAATAAATCTTACATTACCTTCTAACCCAAACAGTGAGTAAAAAATAATAGTTAGTCAGCCCATACCTCCCAGAACTCCTGCCCGAAATACGTTCATCCCGATGTATCGGGACTGTCTCACCTTTGTTCTTGTTATTAAATTCCTCTGCGCCCTCTGTACCTCTGTGGTAATAAAATCTTACATTACATTTAATTCTTCCGTGTATTCAGTGCCTTCAGTGGTTAATAGTCTTACATTACATTATCCGTGTTCATCAGTGCAATCTGCCTGCCGTGCCGTAGCTTTACGCGAAGGATGGTGGCTAAAAAAATCTCACTCTTTTCAAAAAAACTGAATTATAGAATTATAATCCCCCAATTCAGGAACTCTTCTACGAAAACAGAGTCCCTGCTCTTAATATAATATCTTTTCTAACTGGGTATTTCTTCTTTAAATTATATTTTAATAAAGATAAATACACTATAATTCTATAATCCTCCCTCCCCTTCGTCCCTTCGCCTCTTCGCCCCTTCGTCTATCCCTCCGTCTCTAAGTCCTTCCCTCACACCCTCGCTAAGTCCCCCCGTCTCCCAGGCAATATTTCACAATAAAGTTCCCTCATTCACCAATGATAATTCTATAATTCACTTAAAATTCTCTTCTCTTTCTTTCTCATTAAAAATTCATCATTCAACATCCAAAATTAAAAGGTAGCTCCCTGTGGCTCCCCTGTGGTTCATTATTATTCTTATTATACTTCATTTTATTATCATTATTAAAGGTTTTTCTTGAATAAAAATAAATTAAAAAAAGTTATAATTGTAATTTATTATTATTATTTAACTTATATAATTTATACTTATTTAGCAGAAAATTCTTCTTGACATGTTTTTGACTAATGTGTATTTTGTTCATGTAAGCTTACATAGTGTGAATATTGAATGTTAACCCAGTTGGCAGTTACAGGGAATTATTGGGGAATAATTAACTGCTGACGCAACCCTATTTAAAGGAATCCTAATTATGAAAGCGACATTAACAACGCCGTATCGTACCGTCACAGGTCGTGATGGTGAAAAGGTTGCTTATGGTTGGAAAGACCTGGCAGTTACCTTTTTACGCGATTACTTTGTACCCGATAATCCTGAAGGTGAAGCAGCCTTCGCCTCCAAAACAACCGCAGTTATCAATACCTGGAAAGATGTTGCAGAAGGCTTTGCAAGTGACATTATCACTTATACGCTGGCATGGAATGAGACTCAGCTTGATGGACGTTCTCAAGTCCCGCTTAACAGGCTTAACATCTTTCTTAAAGCGTGCTTCGCAACTGCTAAGATTTGCGAGTTTGACATCAGCACTCTTACCGTTTCTAATTTCGGTGGTGAGGTCGGCGATCTGCTTGGTACAGAATCCCCCACAGTGGGTAATCTGGTCACAGCAGCCGGCATGCCAGCTTGTGGACTGGATTTATCCGATCTGGATAGTCCGATAGAAGCTGTATAACTCAAAAAAAGGGGGGAGCGTTTTGCTCCCCTTTTTTTTAATGAGGGAGCGACTTAGGGATGGGGAGAGGGAACGAGGGATTCGAGATTCGGAACTCGGGATTGGAAATTAAAAATGTAATGTAATCCAGACCAGGATGGTCTGTGTACGCAAAATCCAGAGCAAGATGAGAAACGAGGTCGGTGACTGGTGACTGGTGAATGGGAATTGAATATTGAATGTAATATAACCCAGAGCAAGATGCTCTGGATACGCAAGTCACCAGTCACAAGTCACAAGTCACTTCTCACTACTCACGTCTCACGTCTCCCGTCTCACGTTAATAACACTTCAGGCTTTTCAGATGGAAATGGTCACTAAAGTGAAGATTAAGATGTTTTAGTAAAGCCTGGGTAAGATTTTCAGCCGCCAGTGCGGAGATTTCCAGATCATCCAGATAATTACCGATACAGGGCAGGATTTTGAGCAATTTCTGCTCTTCACTGCTGAAATTTATTGTCATCGCTTCGCGTTGAGGTGAATTACAACCGGAGCAGACAAATCCTTTTTTCTGTAAATTATACCCGCTAATTTCCGGCATCCCTTTTCCGCAGATAGCACAATGATCATAATCCGGTGAAATGCCGTTTAATTTATAAATCCTGATCAGTAGTCGCCAGAAAAGGGCAATCGCATTCTTTTTAATTTCTTGTGTATAACTTAAATAATTCTGCAATAACCGGAAATAAGTTTCTGCTTCATTTTCAGGGATCACAAGCTGCGAAAACAACTCCCCGCCTGCCTGCAGCACTGATGTAGTTTGCAGATGCCCGTTTTCAAAAGTACGCTTCAATTCAGCAGTTTTCAGGATATGCCACTCGGAAGTTTTATTCCTGTAAGCGGAAAATTCTATTTCGGACAGCACCTGCAAAAGCCCGTAATTGGGATTACCGGGTTTGCGGATACCTTTGGCAAGCAGTTTGATCTTGCCTGCTTCATTAGTGAGTATCTCACAGATCAGACTTGTTTCTCTGTAAATGGTCTTCTGCAGGATTATTCCCTGATATACTTTATCCGGTTGATAATGCATCAGAAAAACTGCTCTTTTGATTTACCCTTTCCAGTAGAACTGCTATGATCAGAATTATTATTATACAGATAAAGACCAGCCAGACCGGCACTTGATCGGTTTCCAGTATAGTATTTATAAATGGCACTTTGTCACCCCAGTGCGACAGGATGATCGTGGAGGCATTATGCAAAGCATGAGCCAGCATGGGGACTAATATACTCTTTGTTTTGATCAGCAGATAGCCGAGCCAGATGCCCATCAAAGTTGCCGGAAGCAGCCGGAAAAAATCGAGATGGAATAGCCCGAACAATAATCCCGAGATCAGGATCGCTTTCCAGGTGCCTAACTTCTCAAAGCCGCGGATGATATAACCCCGGAAGAGCATTTCTTCGCAAATCCCCGGCAAGATGGCTATTAACACCACTAATTTAAGCAAGGGAATATCGTGCAACTGCATCAGCTTTTGCATGCCTTCCAGATAGGATTCCGGGAGCGGAAACAGGTAATTTATCAATTGCATGGAAAAAGCTGCTATCAGAAATCCCGGTATTGCCGCCAGGATTGCCAGCAGATAATTGACAGCAGGAGTCTTCACCAGCCGGGCAGCTTTACGCAAATCAGTTTTGGAAATGCGGTAGATGATCAAAACAGGTAACAAGACCAGTAATAATTCCGTCTTGATCAAGCCCATTGCCAGATCCTTCGTCTGCCAGGCTGTGCCGAGATAATAAAATAAAAGCAGAACAAACAGAAAAACACTGATCACAAAGCCTGGAGAAAAGATATTCTGTTTGCGTGTGCCCCAGAATTTAAGGCTTTTCTCTTCGACTGTCCGGAAAAGGATGCTCTCCTTTTTGAACAGGCTGATACTGATCAATATTCCCACACCTGCCATCAGCAAAGTTGAAATCACAACCACCAGGTAATGTCCCAGATGAAAATTACCCAGCAGTATTTCTTTTAATAATAATGAGAAATTGATGATGGGGATCAAGGCATAGCCGTAATTGAGTTCAAAGCCGGGAAAGGCACTGATCATGGAAAACATCATTCCCACGATCAATATCGGCATCTGGTAAGAGGAGCACTCTTTCACGTTGCGGGAATAAGTGGAAAGTGAAAGTTGTATTGCTGCAAATAACGTAGCCAGGGGTATCATGGCGATAAAGATCAGCAGGAAGCTCATCACCGGCATCTGAACCTGGCTCATGTCTATCTCTGCCATGCCGAGAATATGCCGCGTGGATATATACATGCTGAAGAGGTTCATAAATACTGTGATAAATGAAAATGTGATGATAGTGAGGAATTTTCCGCCAACCAATTCCAGACGGCTGGCTGCACTCACCAGGATGGTCTCCAGGGTTCCCCGTTCCTTTTCTCCGGCTACCAGGTCTGAGGCTACCACAGCTCCACTGGAGATTGTTAATATTATCAGCATATATGCCAGGAACTTGCCTAATAATGCCCCCAGTATCCTCTGCGGAGGTGCTATATTCATTCTCTCCAGGTCAACTGCTTCCAGTATCTCACTGGAGATATTCAATTCACTCAGCCTTTTACTGACTATTTCCCACTTTGTATTATTTATTATGCCGTAAATATCGCCGGAAGCTTTCTGGCTTTTCTCATCCGTATCATTATAATATGCAGTGATCAGCAGCTTCTGATAATTATTTACTATTGTATCACGCAGAGAGAGAAATGCCTGAATATCATTATTTGTAAGCAGTTCTTTAAAATTATCGTTCCAGTCCTGATTTACCGTAGGCTTAACGTCCAGGTTTTCCTGCTTCTGCAGAGCTTCTACCAGTTGATACGATTCTGCCGACTGCACCTGGTCATAAATATAGATGATCTTCTGGGCTTCCTCGATCTTGGTTTCCTGTCTCGTGGCAATTGTGGCAAAGAATATACTGATAAAGGGATAAAGTACGATAGGAAGAATGATGGAAGTGATAATTGTTCGCCTGTCGCGGAACAGATCGAGCATTTCCTTTTTATAGATTACCCATATTTTAACCCAGTTCATCTTCTGCCTCGCTGTCGCCTGCCCGGGATTCCGTTACATATTTAATAAATATATCATCCAGATCGTTTAAACCTGTTTCTTGTTTCATCTCTTCCCAGGTTCCTTCTCTCAAAAGCCTGCCCTCGTGGATCATCACTATCCGGTCTGCAATCCTCTCCGCTTCTCGCATGATATGAGTGGAAAAGAGTACGCATTTACCTTCTGTCCGGCAGGAATGAATAAAACTGATTATATTTTTGGCGGTTAAGATATCCAGTCCTGCAGTCGCTTCATCAAAGATCATCACCGGCGGATCATGGATTATTGATCTGGCAATGGAGACTTTCTGCCTCATTCCGGTGGATAGACTGTCTATTTTCTTATCCAGAAACTGGTTCATGTCCAGCAGGTTGTCAATTATCAAGATTCTCTCTTTGATCAAGGCAGATTTCATGTCATATAATCTGCCAAAATATGTGATCAATTCACGGGCTGTTAACCTGCGGTATAGTCCTGTGTCTCCTGAGAGAAAACCTAATCTGCTTCTTATCTCCTGAGGTGACTTTAATAGATCATATCCGCAAATCGTCGCCTTCCCCGCTGTGGGCTTCAATATGGTGGAAAGCATCCGCATCGCTGTTGTTTTGCCGGCGCCATTTACGCCCAGCAACACTACTATCTCCCCCACTCCTGCTGTAAATGACAAATTATCAACGGCAGTTAATTTCCCGCCGTCTTTCTGGGGAAATTCTTTGGTGAGTCCTTCTACCTGGATCAATAGTTTTCCTCTCTAATCGTTATAATATATTGCTGTGATCGGATTTATTTTACTTGCTTTTAAGGCTGGATATAGCCCACTGACAATTCCAATCATGATGGAAAAGCCAAATCCCAGAACCAGTCCCTGCCAGGGTAAATCAAATTGCTGCTTTAATGCCGTGGAAATGATCATGATCACAGCTTTGGAGATCAGAGTTCCGATTGTTGCAGCTATTAATGCCAGGATCACGGATTCTGAAAGGAACAGCAGAAATATATCAATTTCAGTTGCCCCAATGCTTTTGCGGATGCCAATCTCTTTCATACGCTCACTTATAGAAATAAGCAGTGTGCTAAATAATCCAATCCCGCCCACAATCAGTGAGATGGACGCAATCATGGATAGCGTGATATTAAGCTTTTTCATCATATCTTTCAGCTCATCTGTGATCTTGAACATAAACGCTCCAACATCGTTGAACTGAAAGTCATGGGACATCTTATGCTGCCTTAACATATTCTGGCGTATCTGGTTTTTCATCAGCGGAAAATCCTTATCTCCATAAGCCTGAAAATAGATATAATCTATCGCATGATCTGTAGATAAGTATTTAGTTGCTATTGACAGCGGAATATACACTGCATTAAGATCCTGCTCCCGTTCCCATTGATTAAAATTCATACCGGACTTATTCAATTCATCCTTTCCCAGAATACCTATCACTTTATAACGCAGGTTACCCGCTTTAAAAATCTCGCCTAATCCGCCTTTGGGGAAATTCTTCTCTGCGAAATTACTGCCCAGAATACAGACTTTCACCGCCTCAGTATCTTCCATCCGGTTGAAATTTCTGCCTTCTGCTATACTATAACTCTTAGATTGAAAATAATCATTATTAGTGGCATTAATTCGCAGCCAGTCAACTTTATCCTTAGTTACCATGCGTTCCCAGCGCTGGATCATACCATAAGAATATTTAGTATCCACCTGTCGTGATAATTCTTCATAATCTTCAAAAGATAATGGTCTTACTGTCCTGTTTATATACATGAATCGCCTGTGGCGACTGGAAATTGTAGAAGTTGATTCGCTCGGATTTGCCGGATATAAAAGCAATGAATTATTCCAGCCCAGTTGTTCCATATTATTCATCACCAGCGTCTTGATGCCATTTACTGCCGAAAACATGGTGATCACCGCAAATACACCTATTATAATACCCAGTAATGTTAAAGCTGACCGTAATTTATGCTCGAAGATATTCTGCAGGCTGGCAGATATATTCTCCCTGAGATGCATCAGGCTTTACCGCTCTTTTTTTTCTTTTTGTCATCTGTTTCGGAAATGATCTTTCTGCAAATATCCAGCGTTAATTGCTCAGGGACATATTCTCCAGAGATTTTATAATTCTTGTGTCCATAGGATAGATAAGGCCCATATCTGCCTCTTAGGACTTGTAGTTTATTGTCCTCTTTGAATTCTTTGATAATGCGGTTCTGCTTTTCTGCTGATTGCTGTTTCATCAATAGTATCGCTGTTTCCAGATCCGTCTCTTCCAGTTTCACACCTTTTCCCAGCGAAAAGTTATTCTTTCCGCATTTGATATAAGGACCAAAGCGCCCGGTCGCCAGAAACACTTCCTCACCCTCATATTCACCCAGTTTTCTGGGAAATAGAAATAATTTTAAAGCTTCTTCCAGCGAGATTGCATCCAGATTTTGATTCTTAGCTAAACTGGCAAAACGGGGCTTTTCAGTTTCTTCTGATTCGCCAATCTGTATCATAGGTCCATACCTTCCCAATCGTGCAATCACTTTTCGTCCGCTGCCCGGATCTATTCCCAGATACCTCTGCCCATTGAATTTCTGTGATTCTTTTCCCGTGCTTTCCACTTGATTATGAAATGGCTGGTAAAATCTATCTATCATTTTTTGCCACTTTAGGTTACCTTCAGCTATTTTGTCAAATTCTTCATCCACCGTAGCAGTAAAGTTATAATCCATTATTTCCCGAAAATATTTGACCAGAAAATCATTTACGACTATTCCGATATCAGTTGGGAATAATTTGCCTTTCTGAATACCGTATTTTTCGCTTTTTTCCTTCTCTGTAATCTTGTCATGGGCTAATTGCAGAATGCATATATCCCTTTTTAGCGCTGGTACGTTCAACTTCTCCACATATTTCCGCTTCTGGATAGTTGAGATTATCGGAGCATACGTTGAGGGTCTGCCAATCCCCAGTTCTTCCAGTTTGCGAACCAGCATTGCCTCATTATACCTCACTGGTGGCTGCGTATATTTCTGCGTTGCTGTCATCTTGATCAATTCCAACTTCTGTCCCTGAACCAGGGGTGGAATCACTTGAACTTCTTCCCGATCATTGACATTTGCTTCATATACAGTTAAAAATCCCGGAAACGTTATTACTTCTGCCCGGGCTATCAAATCTTCTTTCCTGCTTGATATATCTATCGTCACTGTTGTTCTTTCAAGTTCAGCATCACTCATCTGACTGGCGGTTGTCCTCTTCCAGATCAGCTTATAAAGTTTCTGCTGATCCTGTGTCCCCGATATCTCATGAATATTGGCAAATGTGGGACGAATTGCCTCATGTGCTTCCTGCGCTCCCTTGGATTGGGTTCTGTATTTCCTCAGTTTAGAATACCTGTTACCATATTCTGAGATTATTTCTTTTTTAATTGTATTTAATGCCAAGTCACTTAAGGTTACGGAGTCCGTTCGCATATAAGTTATCTGTCCCGATTCATATAATTGTTGTGCTACTGCCATCGTCTTGGCAACTGGAAAGCCTAATTTACGACTTGCATCCTGTTGCAGGGTCGAGGTTGTATATGGTGGTGGTGGAGATTTCTTCGCCGGTTTCTGCTCAATCTTCTTCACATGGTATTTTGCACCCACGCAATCTTTCAAAAAATCTGAAGCATTGTCTTTGTTCCTTAAATTTTCCGATCCTTCAGCCAGTAATTCCCGGTCTTCCACCTTAAAATCGGCATTGATCTTATAATAATCCTCCTCTATAAAATTCTTGATATCATTCTCGCGCTCTACTATTAATCTGGCTGCCACAGATTGAACACGACCTGCACTTAATTTGGGCATCACTTTACGCCATAGCAAGGGTGAAAGCTCAAAACCTACCAGACGGTCAAGTATCCTCCTCGCCTGCTGCGCATCTACCAGATTCTGATCTAACTTACGCGGAGCCGAAATAGCATGCAATATTGCCGGCTTTGTGATCTCATGAAATACTATCCGGTTGATCTTATCTTCATCCAGACCCAATGCCTGCACCAGATGCCACGAAATTGCTTCACCTTCGCGGTCTTCATCAGTTGCCAGCCAAACCACTTCTGCTTCATCTGCCTGCTGCTTTAATTCTTTTACTATCTTTTTTTTGTCTGAACTCGTCTCATATAACGGTTCATAGTTTGACTTGATATCAACACCCAGGCTCTTTGCCGGTAAATCTCGAATGTGACCCATGGAGGCTCTGATTATATAATCAGAACCAAGAAATTTAGAGATTGTCTTGGCTTTCGCCGGTGACTCTACAATTACCAGATTTTTGCTCATAATTAGTGAACCTCATCATCAAATTCTATTTCATATTCCTGCATAAAGAACAACTCTATCATCTCTTTGATAGATACATCTTTAGCTTCATTAAATATCACAAAATTTAATACGTTATCTACTTTCTTCTTATTCATCTTACGGCTTGTGAAATATACTATCTGCATACACACAGCTATCACATGTTCAAATACTTCCCGATCTATTGATCCTGATTGCAGCATACTCAATAAAAATATTATTGCATCAGAAGTAAAACTCTCCCGCTCTTCTTTATTCAAAATTCTCATATACGAAGAGTTGTCCTGATGTAACATTCTCATAAAATTGTCTGCATCGTCTTCCGAAAATCCTAAATTCAATAACTTAGCTCGGCTTAAACCCTCACTGAACAGTATATCCAGCAATTCTCCGACTCCTTTATCTTTTTTCATCAAACCCCTTATTCTTCAATCTGATATTTACCGCAACAGTTCTTAAATTTCTTTCCACTTCCGCATGGACAGGGTTCATTTCTTCCCACCTTCTTACCTACGTGGCGGGGCTGCAATTTTTCTCCCTCAGCATGCCTGTTTTCCTTTTCTCCTGCTTCCGACCCCGGTGCCATTCCGGGTATCTGCTGCCGGGCGCGTTCAAAGGCAGAACTGCTTCCATGCTTCAGATCAATTTGACTTCTGAACCTTTCATACTGTTCTTTTGTTAAAAGATAAACAATAAATACTTTTTTTGTCACATTTTTATTTATATTGAATATTAATGATTGAAATAACAGGAATGATTCCTTCTTATATTCGATCAAGGGATCCTTCTGTGCGTAAGCACGGAACCCTATTCCTTCCCGCAATAAATCCATCTCATGAAGATGATCACGCCACAAATCATCCACTACCGACAATAACGATCTGCGCTCTATCTCTCGCATTTGTTCCGTTCCCAGCATCTCCTCTCGCTTTCCATAAGCCTGCATCACTTTCTCTATTGTATTCTCAATAAGATTTTCCAGGGTGATTGCCTTGATATCATCTGCTAAACAGGATATATTATATTCGATTTGCAGATAATTGCAGATTATATCCAAATCCCAGTTTTCATAATATTTCTCTGCTCCCGTAATCTCTTCGACTTTATCAGTAATAGTCTCCCGGATCATTTCCATTATTTCATTCTTGAGATCATAACCTTTCAAGACATTTCGTCTGTAACGATAGATCACCTGCCTCTGCTGGTTCATCACCTCATCATATTTGATCAATTGTTTTCTGATTTCAAAATTATAGCCCTCAACCCGCTTCTGAGCATTCCCCACCGCTTTGTTCATCCAGGGATGCATAATCGCTTCTCCTGATTTAAAGCCCATCTTCAACATCATCGGTGCTATCCGTTCTGATCCGAATAATCGCATCAGATCGTCTTCCAGTGATAAATAAAACCGTGATGTTCCTGGATCGCCCTGTCGCCCTGCTCTTCCCCGCAACTGCCGGTCTATTCGCCGGCTCTCATGCCGTTCAGTGCCTATCACATGCAAACCATCCTGAGGCAATCCAAACGGATGGTCTCCTGTCATATTGT
>CAZAHZ010000108.1:0-10879 GCA_964485055.1 uncultured Candidatus Cloacimonadota bacterium | reverse complement strand
ACAGGAAATCTGGGTCGGTAATCCTGCCCGGTTTTTAAGAAAATCGCGATGAGCCGTGTGGCGATCATTCAATCCAGCTATCTGCCCTGGAAAGGATATTTTCATATTATCCAGTCTGTGGATCATTTCGTATTTCTGGACTCAGTGAAATATACACGCCGAGACTGGCGTAACCGCAATCTCATCAAAACTCCTGCCGGAGCCATCTGGCTGTCCGTACCCGTGCACGCTCAAAGGCACACACCCATAAATAAAGCGACAATTGCCGACAACCGGTGGCAGAAAAATCATCCGAAAACGTTAAAGCAGTATTACGGTAAATGCCGCTATTTCGAAGAATATTACTCGTTACTCGCAAAGATATATTCCCGAAATTGGACGCTTTTATCAGATCTGAACCAGACTTTCATCAGGGAAATTTCACAGATGCTGGGGATCAAAACAATGTTCCATGATGACAGGCAGTTTTCTACTTCGCAGGAAAAGAGCAGGCGGTTGCTGGATATTGTGGAAGCTCTGGGTGCAGATACCTATGTAACGGGACCTTCTGCCAAAGCCTATCTGCAAGAAGAGATATATCAGCAGGCAGGAATAAAAGTAGAATTTTTCCAGTATCCGCAATATCCAGAATATAATCAGGTCTGGGGGCAGTTTTCTCCGCGTATTTCCATAGTTGACCTTCTCTTTCAGCAAGGTGATGCCAGCGGGAAATACATCTGGGGAAATGAAACATGATCATTTTTAATGAACCTCTTCTGCTGGGTACTGAGCAAGAGTATTTAAATAAGGTTTTAGACAATGGATATTTTTGTGGTAATGGCATTTTTGCAGGATTATGTGAGGACGAACTTGCCCGGATATTTCAGGCTGAGAGGGTTCTGATAACCTCTTCCGCTACTGCTGCCATGAGTGTCGCAGTAGAGCTTTTAGCTATAGAACCAGGTGACGAAATAATATTACCTTCATTTGCCCACGTGGGTACAGCTTCTGCCTTTGCCAGTCACCAGGCAAATCTCATCTGGTGTGATATTAATCCTATCACACGGATACTTGATGAAAATAATCTGGAAAATTTAATAACTAACCGCACAAAAGCGGTAATTATTGTTAACTATGCCGGAGCTGCGAGCAATATAACTACAATCAAAGAAATCTGTGACAGGCATTCATTATTGCTTATCGAAGACAATGCTCCAGGTATTGGGGCTTCTTATCAGAATAGACCGTTAGGTTCTTTTGGAGAAATGTCGGTTGTCAGTTTTCATCAAACCAAGAATGTTCATTGCGGAGAAGGTGGTGCCCTTATTATTAATTCTCCCCGTTTTTGCGAGGATGCTCAGAAGATACGAGATCGTGGCACTGATCGTAAGGATTTTGATGAAGGTAAGATTAAATGCTGGACGTGGCAGACAAGTGGATCTAATTATTTTATCAGTGAATTTCAGGCTGCCTTTCTTTATGCCCAGCTTCAGGAGCTTGAAAAAGTCAATAAACACCGGATTGCTCTTTATCATCGCTATCTGAATTTGTTAAAGGAGAATTTGCCTCCTGCTTGTCTTCCTCGTATCAATCCCTCAAGCTCGCATAATGGTCACTGCTTCTCAATCCTGACAGAAGGCGAAATCCACCGGGCTGATATCATAGAAAGATTACATCAGAGTGGTGTACAATCGGCATTTCATTATCAACCTTTGCATAAAGCTCCTTACTGGCATGGGCGTTATGATAAGCTTAAACTTCCTGCTACTGAAAAAGTGGCACAATCAATTCTGCGGCTACCTATGCACTACAACCTTAAGCCGGAAGATGTTGATTATATCTGCGAAAGAGTCTCTGTTGCCTTTTCATCCGGTAAATGAAGATGAATATAAGAAAAAGAAATAAATCGTTGTTACGTCTATCCAATAAGGATTATGCATCATCCGCCTTTTGGCGTTTTCTGGATGAGCCGCGGCTGGTTTTTGTCATTGTTACCCTGTTATTCATAATATATTTTCTGCCGTATTTTGTAAAAGGTGAGGATGTTTATATCCCGCAGTTTGATAATCTTGATCAGATCAGCTATCTTGGTCATTTTGACGGGCATTTTCAGGGTCATTTTTTCCCGGTGAAAAATATGGAAGAATATTATCTGCCCGGCATGGAACCTGTCTTTCGGCTGGCTATTCTTTCGCTGCCCAAATTGTTCTGGCTGCTGGGTTTTTTCCGGGGTTACGTCTTTAATGAGATCATTTATCGTTTGCTGGCTTTTATCGGTTTTTATTTGTTGCTAAAGTATTATTTGATGCCGAAGCTGCCGAGATTGTTGCCAGCAATGATTGCGGTAACTTATATTTATCTGCCCTTCTGGTCTCAGGGAGGATTGTCCATCTCCGGACTTCCGCTGCTTACCTGGATACTGCTCAATCTTTATCATGGCGACAAGAAGCTGGTTTCTTATATTTTGCTGCTGGTCTATCTCATGTATTCCAGCCTGTTCCTTACGGGCATTTTTGTAATGGCAATCATAGGCAGCATCATTGTTATCCGGCTGATCTTTCACTTGAATTGTAAACGGCTTATTCTTCCTTTTCTGCTCATGGCACTTGTTTATATCCTGGTTAATTATCCCTATTTTCTGATAAACTTTGTGTATAAGATACCTACCAACAGGGCAGAAATTCAGTTACTTTCCGTAAGTTTTGTTGATGCACTGCAGAATTTATTTCTCACATTCTTTATTAAATCACATGTTCATGCTCCTTCGTATCACCAGTTTATATTGCTGCCTGCATCTTTGCTGTCGTTTATCCTGATCTTACGCAGCCGTTCCTTCACTCTGCGTCCGACAGCAATTCTGTTGACTTCTTTGATAATATTCAGTGCCCTGCTTTTTGCACTTTACCGTTTTGAACCCATCAACAACTGGTACACGAAGCTGGGATTTGGATTTGATTATTCGCGGTTATATTTCCTCAATCCCCCCATCTGGTATATTATCCCGGCGTTAGGAATAGCTTACGGCTATCAGCAGGTAACTCGTAAAAAGGCTTTTCTGATCATTATACTCCTGCTGATAGTTCTACAGCTTGGCATTAATTACCGGCATTCCAGCCATGTGATCTGGTCGGACAAGCCCACGTATTGCCAGGTGATGGCAGAAGAGCAGTTTGATGAGATAGAAAAATATCTAAATGATCACGAGCTGGGATTTTCCAAATCGAATACGCGTATCGGATGTATCGGATTTCAGCCTGCTGTTGCCAATTTTAACGGTTTCAAAACTCTGGGTGCTTACTGCCCCATATATCCGCTCCATATCAAGCAGGTCTTTATGGATATTCTGAAAGATGAAATGGAAAAAAATTACAGGTTAAAACTGTATATGCAAAAATGGGGCTCTCAGTTATATCTTTTTGATGACCAGATATTTATCAATATGCTTGATCAGAAATATCTGAAAAGGAATTGCAAACCTGTAACCTGCGATTTGAATATTGCCAAATTGAAAGAACTGGGCGTTGACTACCTTTTCTACACGATCGAAGTCACAAATGCCGCTCAAAAAGGTCTGAAAGAGATATACCGCGATACTGATCCCTATCATTATTATCGCTTCTACGTTTACGCTATTGACCAGTAATTATCTCAATTATATATTAAATATTGAAGAAAGAAGAGGCATTATCGAAGGATTGCTGAGCAATGATCTTTGGAGACTGATGCCGAATATCAGCGAGGGCTTCGATGATGTAGCGGAGCATGGTGGGATCATTTCTTTTGCCGCGATGGGGATGAGGAGTAAGATATGGACTATCGGTTTCCACAAAGTATCTATCCTCAGGAACCATCCTGATAATATCAGAAAGTTTGGAATTTTTATAGGTGATGTTTCCGGTGAATGAGATGAACCAGCCAGCGGAAATGATTTTCTGTGCCATGATAATATCGCCGGAGAAACAGTGGAAAACTGCTTTCGGCGGATGATATTCTTCCAGAATGGATAAAGTGTCTTCGTGAGCATCTCGATCATGGATGATCACCGGCAGGTCAAGTTCAAGGGCGAGAGCGAGTTGCTGACGGAAAGCCTGTCTCTGGATATCTTGAGGTGAAAGATTGCGGAAATAATCAAGCCCGATTTCTCCGATAGCTATAACCTTAGGATGAAAAGCGGTTTTTCGCACCAGCTCAAGCTCAAGTTCCGTTGCATCATGCGGATGAAAACCGGCAGAAGCATAAATAAAATCGTATTTTTCAGCTAATTGCACAGAAGCGAACATACTCCGGGCATTACAACTGATATTGATCATTTTTTCAATACCAGCCTGCCGGCAATTTTTTATAACGTTTTCCAGGTCTCCGGCAAACATGTTGTCATCGAGATGAGTGTGCGATTCAAAAATCTTCATTTATCTTCCATGCTTATTCTGCGAGCCTGAGTTGGGAAAACCACCACCATTGCCAGGGCGATGGCGTAGTCATCATCAAGGCGGTAACGGAATTCTGCCAGGTCATAGTCGCCATTAACCGGATTTTCGGCTGCAAGATAGCCTTTGAATTCTACATAACCGTCAATCAGGCGGAAATCTGCAACATTGTAGTAAATTGTTCTATCCTTCCAGAAATTGCCCAGCAGCATCAACATATCGCGATAAGAGTCCAGATCATAAATATGACGACTGTTGCCGTTGATCACAAGAGTAGTTTGGGCAATATCCGGTTCGAGAATAAATCCCGCCAGCCTGCTGGACATAACGCGGTGAGACATCAGGAGTTGAGGCAGATAGGGGGCGATTGCCTGAATATCATAATTTTCCAAATCAGATAGGTCAAATTCTTCAAAACCTGCAATAGAAACTTTTTTATCGGCAATTTCAATATCATTAGAGGCTTTGATCGTCCAGCCACCATTTTCGGTGACCTTAAGGTATAAATTTGATCTTAGATTTCCTGAAAAAGGCGTATGGCTGAGATTATAATTTTCTCCCTGGATCAGCAGAGAGTGTTCATTAAATTCTTTTTGAAGAAATACAGTAAGATCGGGAATTTTGTTATTCAGTATTTCAGAACCCCAGGAAGTATCCAGATTCTTTTCCACCCAGTTAATGAGTTTTCTTTCATGATCAGAGAGCAGAGTATCAGGGATAGTCCGCGTTTCAGGCAAATCTGGTGTTTCATTGAGTGGTTCTTCCCTGTGGGTCACCGGAGGATAATAAGTGGCAATGTCGTTAGAGTTGCGGCTGAAATTGTTTGGTAAAAAAGCTGGGTCAATATTTTTTTCGTAATTCTCCAGTTTGTTCCGGGCAATAGGATACTGATTTAATTCGTTGAAGATTATGATCAATTCATCACCATGTGTCATTTCCAGGATCAATTGCACCAGTTTATCATTATTAATGACCGGATGCAGTTTTTGTAGCGGAAGCCGACGGTCAGGATAATGGGCATAAAGACTATCGAGTGCAAAGGTGGAACGCAATCCCTGGTACGTAATGGTAAGAGGCAGTTTATCCAGATAATCTTCAGCAAAAATGCGGTGACGGCAATTAAGCCTGTATAACAGCTCACCCGCGATGATCAATTCATTTTCATAATTGCTGAAAGGCAGAAGAGCCGGAAGGTCTTCACGTTGACTGATAATCTTCCAGTTATCCCAGATATAAATGACCTGGGCTTCGCCTGAAAGGTGAAATTTAAGATTTCGCCGGATATAATCGGCAGTGATCTTTGCTGGCAGGTCTAGATCTGTGGTTTCTCGTGCCAGCCAGCTCTGATACAGACGATATTGATACTCCGAGCTGAAATCAAGGCGTTGGGGCGAGAAGCCGAAAGCAACTGTGCCCAGGCTGAGCAGCAGCAGAATATACAATATCTTTTTCATTTTATTTGACATTTATACACTCACTGTTTTTTGAGGACGTGTTTAAAGCAATGGTGATTTCGGTCAAATGATAAAAAGGATAGGAGAAAGACAGGATGAAAGCAGAACGCGATAAAAAGCGGTTAAAAGAGTTTTTTGACCTGATGGGCAACCCGTACTCGCTGAGAAAATATACAAATCCCGTACTTGTGTACGACATCGTTAATGATTATGTGAGGTATTCAGTCTGGGAAGCCGACCTTCTGGATCGTTTCGGTTTGGAAAATGTGGATGGCTGGGATAAAAAGGAAAATGCACTTTTTTGTCCTGACTGGATGCTGGATGATGAATATGAAGATGATGACGATTTTGATGAAGATGAGGATGACGAAGACAGATCTTGTTAAAGCTTATTAATTTTCCTTGTATGGCTGTGCTGAAATAATATTCCGCTAATAATCATTGCCAGTCCGAGTATAGATGTCCAGGCAATGGGTTCTTTCAGCGTGATATTGATGATCAGAAACGAGGCAAATGGTGACAGAAAGATAAGATTCGATATATGCACTGTTTTTTCGGTCAGTTCCATAGCTTTCAGCCAGAAAACAAAGGTTAGCCCCATTTCAAAAAAACCGGTATATAAAGACGAAAGTATTCCCTGGTAACTTAGAACAGGCAGATTACCACTTATCAGACAATAGATCAGTATTAAGACAGTTCCGGTAGTGAAATTTGCTATCAGCTTGATCAACGGATCAAGCCTGATGCTGACATTATATATCCAGTAAAATGCCCAGGCAAGCGAAGAGACCAGGGCGAGGAAAACCCCGAATTTATCTATCTCTCCGAGTTTACCACCACCGCTGGAAATAACCGTCACTCCACCATAACAGATCGCTATTGCTATAAAATCAGAATATTTCAATTTCTGCTTCTGGATAAAGATAGAAAGCAGGGCAAGAACTATTGCCCAGGTATAATTGAGGGGCTGGGCGATCTGAGCCGGCAGCAGATTGTATGCCCGGAAGAGGATCAGGTAATAAATAAAAGGATTAAGTATTCCCAGCAGAGAAGCATGGAATAACTGGTGGATAGATGATTGCCAGAGCAGGTGCAGCTTTTTCTGTAAAACGGCAACGCCCAGCAGGCAAAGCAGCGAAAAGAAGCTGGCAAGCAGAAGCATGGCAGCCGGTTTGTTATACCTGAGTGCGATCTTAAAGGCAGAGGCAACGGTTGACCAGAAAAATACCGACAGCAACCCGTATATATAAGCCTGATTTTGCTTAGTCACCAATTACGCCTTGAGCAAGTAAGGGGAGAATTTCTCCGGCAGCTCCTGCCAGGTGGATATGCGTGATATAATTCTGATATGCAGAATAGCCGGGATTGATCTCGATGATGCGTGCTCCTCGCTGCCGGGCAATATGAGGTATCAGGCTGGCAGGCATCACTTCACCGGTGGTTCCAATCACCAGTACAGCATCAGCCAGTTCAGATTCAAGAAAGGCTTTCTCGCGGACTTTGTTAGGTATCATCTCACCAAAGAAGATGAAATCAGGCTTTAATAATTCTCCGCAAGCTGGACATAGCGGTGGTTTACTGGTAAGTTTCAGCTCCGAAAGATAGTATCTTGTGGAGCAGACTGTGCAGATAAAGGTGTGAGAATTGCCATGGAATTCTATTATATTATGACTTCCCGCTTCCTGATGCAGATTATCAATATTCTGAGTTATGACCGTTTTCAGGTAGCCGGTCTTTTCCAGCTCTGCCAAAGCATAATGCGCCGGATTGGGTTTTGCCTGTCCCATAAAATCATAGAATATCTCTTTGATCAGGGGCCAGATGTGAGCCGGATGGTTTAGATAAAGCTCAAGATCAAGGCAGTTGGGATCGTATTTATTCCATAACCCGCCATCTCCTCGAAAAGGGGGAATTCCACTTTCCACCGAGATACCTGCTCCGCAAAAGGCGATCAGATGACTGGCATTTTTTATTATTTCAACGGCTTTATTGATTTCTATCATTTTCTCTTCTTGTTACATAAATGATATTATCTAACCAAAATTTTATCTTCAATTATAACGATATAATCCATAAACATATATCAGTCAATTGGTTATCATTTGTAAGATTTACTGCTCTGGATATTTTATTACTATTTAATTGATCAAATATTTCAATAGCCATAGATTTTTCTATAGCTGTACCAATAAAAAAAGTCTGGGGTGTATGAGAAAGTTTACTAAAAGCAATTCTAATCCTATCTAAAGCTGAATTTGCCGTTTTCCAATGTTCATCTGCACCGGCTGGATCATAACCACCCTTTAACTCACCCAAGGCAATATATATATCAGGATTTGAAAGTATCTCAGTTTTCAAGGTGTAGTCAATTTTTTTAGAATGTTCTATTATAGTAAAATCAATATTTTTTTTAACAAAAGGAATTGTGAAATTTATTAATAGATTCTTTGGTTTATCATTATCCCAGAAAATTGCTCTAATTCTATGACCAGCAACAAGTGCGGATTTCTTATTATTGAACCACTGTTTTGTTTTAAAATCCATCCAATAAAAGTTAATACCTTTGATATTAAAAGCAGAAACAAGCCTGCTAACAAATTGTCTTTCGGCTAAATATCCCGCGATATTGCGCATTTTCCCACCCATGGAATCGCCCATTATTAAAAGGTAACGAAAAACGAGTTCATCAACGTAATTTTTACCTGCTGGCGCTAAATATTTTTCAATAAAAGATTTTATTGATTCATTTAGATCATCATTATTTAAATGGTTTAATGATTTGTCAGAAAGACCTGAAGCGGTAATCAAAGCTTTTCGTATTCCAGTATTATCTATTAATTCAAAAGCTGATTTTGTTTTCAAGGCAATACTCTTTAAAACCTTTGCTCGTTCTACATAAGGCTGGGCAAGATTATTTTTTTCCAAGGCAAGTTTTATAAAACCAGCTCTTGTTTCCTCTTTAGGAGTAATAAGATCAGTCCAGTTTCTAATAATTTGTTCCATTATTTCTTTCTCCATACATAAACACATTTTCTTAAAGTGTCTTTTCCAAAAGTACCCATTTGTTGACTACTGTTTCCTTTTGACCCGGGAACTATCAAGATATTCACTATCTCAAACCCAATAAATGCAGCTATATCGGATAGTATGATATCAACGGGAATATTAATTCCTGCATATCTTACATTATCGTTTACCATAAAAAAATAGCCTTTATTTTTTAAAACCCGGTAACCCTCGTATATTACACAAGCCATTTCAATTATGTATGATTCAACCATTCGGACAATAGAATTGTTATTTAATAATTCCAATTCTTTAAAATTACCCAATGTATTAATAATAGCAAGAAATAATGGCTGCTTTTTAGTAAAATTAATTACATCATTCCAATTTGAGTTTATTGATAATAAATCCTTTACGCGGTTTTCTACTGTACAACTAAGCATATTTTGTCGGAATTCTTTTATTTTTTCTTCGTTGATACCTAACAAGGCTAATTCAAGTGCATAAGTGCGAGTATAATCATAGCGGTTGCAATATGGTGGTGAAGTGATGATTACTGAATAATTATCAGAGGCTAATTTCGGTAGAATATCTAAACAAGAACCTTTATGTAGTTTCCGGGGTGCATTCTTTGGAGATAATTGTAAGATTGGGTTCTCGAATTCATATAAATCAGTGACTATTTGTTTCAACTTCATTACTATAGCCTCATCGAAATCCAAAATTTTACCTTTATTAAAAGTATGTGATCTTAGTTGGCGTGGAGCTCTATAATCCCAACGCAAATATTGCCCATCCTTTCTTGTATAGCTAATAGATTCCAGAATACTTAATAAAGATAATAATAAAAGTGGTTTTATTTTTTGGTCAGATTCTTCAATGAAGTCTAAAAACTGTTCTATTTTATTTCTATTATGTTCAGAATAAGCACCTTTAGTAATTGTAAGCTCATTAAGTTTTTTCTTTGGTTCTTTCAGTTTCCATTTTTCATTTTTTATTATTTCTTCTAAAATATTTATCAGAATATTATGATCAGAATCGAAAAAATTATCTAAAGCATTAATGATTGTAATACCAACAGGTAATAATTCAATTCCATCTGATTGAAATCCCTTCATGCTTGAAACAAATAGAGTAGTTCCTATACCTGCAAAAGGATCAAGTATTGGTCCTTTATTGATTGAGTATTTTTCAAAAAGTAAATCTAAAATACCAGAAGAATAGGCTTCTTTAAATTTAAACCATCTATAGATTGGTTGTGTTTTATTGGCTTGTGGACTGACGATTTTTCTACTTAACTCATAATCAATTGTTAGTTTTTCCCCTAATTCATCAATGTAATCAAGCTCAAGTTTTCTAATATTTTCAATAGCATCTCTCTGATCATAATTTTCTTTACGTAAATTTCCCATAATTTCCTTATCCTTGTTCAATAATAATATCACCAATAAACATTTAATAAATAGATAACTATATGAAATCTGGCAAGTAAAAAATTTTATGCCTGAAAGCGTTCGGCAATGTAACTGACAGCTTCCGATATATTCAGTTTCTTACTGGCAGGTCCGCTGCGGATAAAGAAATCTTCCTGCCCCTCTGACCTGATGAAGATAGGTTTACTGGCTGGCTCACAATCCACTTTCAATATCTTTTTACCTTCCAGTTCCACTAACCGGTAAAATACTGACTGCGAATTCTCTATACCGATATTAGCCTGGATCAAGTGAGAAAAGTGAAGCAGGTATTTATCTTCACTGGCGAAATTCTCGATTTCAATTCCTATAACACTGCCATCATCCTGAACTCCGATCAGCAACGAGCCACCTTCAGTATTCAGGAAGGCAGCTATAGTTTTAAGTACAACATTACCCATTCTGGGGTCTGTTTTACCTTCTTTGAGGTTCCAACGCAACGTGGATTTAAATTCCAGTTTATCGCTTTCACCGGCATCTATCAACAGCCTTAAGGGGTCTTTGACCCGACATTGCTGGATATACTGAGCCAGCATCCTCG
>CAZAHZ010000107.1:0-10895 GCA_964485055.1 uncultured Candidatus Cloacimonadota bacterium | reverse complement strand
ACGATAAAAGCAGCGGCAAAAGCAAAGTAGGAAAATTTGTAATAATAAAATAAAAAAACAGGCAGATTGCAGAGATAGAAATAATCAATAAAAGTTTTGCATTGACAGGTAAAAACAGAATCTGTAAATGGAGAAGAGATAGAATAACTAAGGAGTAAATAATGGGAAAAGGTGACAGGAAAACGAAAAGAGGCAAGATCATCATGAAAAGTTATGGCAACAAGCGTCCCAAGACGAATAATGTGAAGAAAGTAGAGAAATAGAATAGAGCTGAAGCCATGCTCTGATTGATAAGCTGCCTGCTGTCCGGTGACAGCAGGCATTTTTTGATATAAAAGGCAATAAGAGAGTTGAGTGAAATTAGTATTATATTTTTTAGAAAAATACTTCCGTTCTCCGCGTCAGGAATGGCGTCGGTCAGGATCAGTATTCATGGTTCTGGGAATAATAATCTCAGTAGCCACATTAACGATAGCTTTTACTATTTTTGATGGATATCAGCGGGTGCTGAAAAGAACAATTCTAAGTACAAATTCTCATGTTTATGTGTTCAGTTCAGGCAGAGATAATCTGAGTGAATCGGATTGTCTTCGTTTGGAAAAATATTTTTCTGGAAAACAGGAAGTTGCAGCAGTGGGGGGAGTGGTTATCAGCCAGGCAATGGCAACAGCAGGAAAGCAGCGAAAGAACAGTAAAGTGATCAGTTGCCAGTTACGCGGAATTAAATGGGAGCAGGAGGAACTTCCTGTAACGTATCGGGAATATGTGAAAACCGGGAGTTGGAGGCTGGATGAAGAAAATGATGTGGTTGTGGGCGATCAACTGGCAGCCAGGCTGGGATTAAAACCAGGAGATATAATATACCTTGTGAGTCCTGCCCAGAACCGGATGACGCTGATGGGCATGAGATCACAAAGCCATCCATATCGGATCAGAGGTTTATATCACAGTGGAATTTATGAAAGTGACAGTCGGGTAGTCTTTATTCGTCCTGAGCAAGCCTGGGAATTCAGTTCTCAACCTGGCAGATATTCGCGCCTGGAAGTGAAGCTTAAGCCCGAAGAAATAGATAGAGCAGATTACCTGGCATATATCTGGTTAAATGAACTAAATCTTGATTACCAGATATTGACCTGGCAGGATTTCAACAGCAGTCTTTTTAATCTTCTGGAGCTGGAGAAGTGGGTATTATTTTTTATACTGAGTTTTTTGATCGTGGTAGCTTCTTTTAATGTGGTATCATCGGTAACCACCGAGATTATTGACCGCAGGCGGGATATTGGAATACTTAAGACAATAGGATTTTCCAATAAAAGTCTGCGCCGGATATTATTGAGCAGGATACTGGGAACGGGAATTATCGCAATAATTGCCGGAGAACTATTAGGAATGTTGTTATCATGGTTAGCCAGTATTCAGAGTTTTTTTAAACTCAAGGGTGATGTCTATTTTCTTGATAAAATCAATGTGCATTTTTCGGTTCCGGCGATGTTATTGATATTATTGACGGCATTTGTGATCATTTATCTGGCAGCAGCATTGCCATTGCGAAGGTTAAACAGGTTAGAGATAACCGGCATATTACGCAGTTGAAGGAGGTTTGATGGAACTTGTACGGGCAGCAGGAATCTGGAAAAGTTATCAGGAAACAGAAGAAGAATTGCAGATATTGCAGGGACTTGATCTATTGGTGAAGCAGGGCGAGACAGTGGCGATCACAGGGGAATCCGGCAGTGGCAAAAGCACGCTTTTGCATATTCTGGGTTTGCTTGATCAGGCGGATAAAGGGGAGATATTCTATAAAGGAGAATTGCTGGAGAGCCGCAGTATAAAAGCAGATGAATTCCGTAACCGCAGGCTGGGATTTATATTTCAATTTCATTATTTACTGGAGGATTTCACTGCTCTGGAAAATATCGCATTACCGAATTTTTATTTGACAGGAGATCGGAAAAGGGCAGAGCAAAGAGCAAGAAATATATTATCAAAATTAAATTTGTCAGGCAGAGAATCTCATTATCCGAATCAATTAAGCGGTGGGGAACAGCAGCGTGTAGCAGTAGCGAGGGCTTTGATCAATGAGCCGGATATTGTCTATGCTGATGAACCTACCGGTAATCTTGATCAAAAACACAGTTCGGAATTAATAGATATTTTGATTGAACTTAACCATGAAAAGGGACAAACTTTTGTGCTGGTCACTCATGACAAGCAGATTGCTGAACGCATGCAAAAACATTATACATTGGAGAACGGAGTTTTATTAGCCCGGGAATAAATAATGTCACTACCCAATAAACGTCGCTGGCTGCTGATTATTATTTGGCTGGTTGTGATACTGAACCTGTTTTATTTTACATTTATGCGATTTAAGTATAAGGACAGGTTGATCCAGAAATATGTGATAAATTATCTGGAAAAAATTACCCAGGGTGAGGTCAGTATTAGAGATTTGACCTTCAGTGACAGATTTGTGATGATTGAGGGTATTCGTGTATATCTACCTGCGATTAATATGGAATTTAGAGCAGAAAGTATTCATGTTGAATATAATCTGATGCGTCTTATCTGGAATCGCATAAAGGATCAGCCTTATACTGAGAATATTTATGTGAATAAACCATTTATCAGAGTAAATCTTGAACCGCTAAACTGGAAAAAAAATCACGGTAATTATGCGGTACCACCTATACCTGAATTAAGGAAATTTTTACGTAATTTGCATCTTTACGAGGGAGAAATTGTTTTTTCTCTGGATGTGGAAGAATTCCGGATTTTTGAGAAGTTTCATCAGATTGATGCGCACATGCAAACAGAAAATGGCGTGAGTGCACATATTACAGGGGAGACTGATAATCAGGGAATTCTGGATGTGGATTTAGACCTGAGTGGTGGCTGGTTTAATTCATTAACAGCAATAATAAAAGATTATCAGCCTCTGGATATGTACATTACTGAGATTGACACTCTGGGGGCAGTTTATGACATCAAATTTTCTTATCTGCCGGATCTGATGTCTCTTGAAGCTGGACTAAAAGATGTATATATAGAAGTGGCAGACCGGAAAATATCGGTTGATAGTCTTGATTTATCAGGTGATGGCAGGGAATTACAATTCTTCTTAGAAAATCCTATAGTAGATGGTAACAGGGTAGCAGTAGCAGGGACGCTTCTTAATACCTTCAGTGCAGCAATAGGAGTTGATGCCGAATTTACAGGTGAAAATATCAGTCTGGCATCATTCCAGCAGATAATCAGCGGTGATGTAAATATCCAGGGGAGAATGACAGGAGCATTCACCGATTTCACTATAAATGCCGCCGCTCAAGGGGACAGCCTGAAAATTGGTGGGCAGGTTTTGCAGAAAGCTGCTGTTTCCGCGGTGATTAGCAATAGCAATCTGGAATTTAAAATTAATAAACTGGAATGGGAAAACAACTATTTTGACGGAGAAGGATTTTTCGGATATGACAATACAATATCTGCCAGAGCAGGGAATGACTCTCTGAGTTATACATTTGCTAACATCAATATTTCAGGAGAATTATCAGCGGAATATAATAATAACAAATCAGAACCATCACATCTGCAATTGAGCAATGTTTCAATAAAATCCCCTTATATGAATATGGATAAACTGGAACTGGATGCTTATTATTCTCACCCTAATATCAGCATCTCGTTGCATAGGATCCATAATGATCTGTCGTTGACAGGTGAGTTTGACCTGGCAGCGGGAAATTTTAATACGGAATTGCAGTTGAGGAGATTTCAACTGGGAAGTTTAATAGATATTTTTACATTTCCCAGTTGTACCGGAGCAATCACCTGCCAGGGAAACCGGGACAGTATTCTCGCTGAGAGCAATTTGCGTTTTTATGACCAGCATTACGGTAATTTTGACGGAAGAATTAAAGCATCTGCTTTATTGGATTTTCATAATCAAAAAAGCTTCCTGGATCTCCATACTTCAAATGCCAGATATAATTATCAGGATTTAAAGGTTGATCTGAGAGCTGAAGGCAATCTGGAAAGCATTTCCACCAGAGAATTCAAACTAAACGAGGTAGCTGATATTCAAGCTACTTTTTTCCTTAAACCCAAACCGGATATCATGTTTAATATAAGTGCTCAGAAGCTTGATTTGCAACAAATAATTAAATACCTGGTTGATTATCGAACATTAGCAGATTTTAACGGATATATTGACCTTGATCTGGAAGCTGATACCAGAAAGGAAGGAAAATTTAAAGGCAGCATTAAGGGCAGGGATATCAGAATTGGAGAAATGAATAATCTTTCCACAGAACTATCTCTGCAAGGCAATGAAAAGAGAATTGACCTTAGCGAAAGCAGGATTTGTCTAAATAATACTGATCTTGGTTTCATCATGGGGAATTTGACTATAACACCGGAATTTAATCTGGCAATGAAATCCAGTATTCCCTTACTTGATTTAGAGGAATTATTACCCGATAATAACATTAAAGGTATTTGCATCGCTAATCTGAGATATAGCTACGAGGATAAAAGTGTCAATCTTGACCTGGAACTGAAAGGCAAAAATTTCAATTTTAATGGTGTCAAATTAGATGCTGTCGATATAGATATCAGCCAGAAAGATAGTTTGCTGATTATCCGTAGATTGTCTCTGGCGGAAGGAAAGGGCAATAGTTTACAGGCAAAGGGCAGCATCGGCTATAATCTGCTGAATTCCAGAACGTTTTATGATAATAATGAAATGAATATTGAGTTCAGTGGTGATCTCCTGAAAATCCTGCAGCAGAACATTAGCTATATTAAAGAAGGTTCAAGTAACTGCACTATTCAATTAAAGCTGTCAATGGGAGAGAATGGTCCCGATATTGAGAAGGCTCATTTTGTTTTAAAAGGCTCGAAGCTTCAATTAAAGGATCAGCCTAAACCTTTCACAGCAATCAATATTGATATTATGATCAAAGACAACATTCTGAATATCCAGGATTTTGTTCTAAAGATTGGCAATGGCAAACTATTGCTGGAAAACAGTGTTGGGTACAATGAACAAGACCTCTATCTTCATTCGATCAATATTGGTCAGATACTGATCTATACGTCCAAAAGTGGAATAGATTTTTACCTGCCTCAATATTCAAAATCAAAATCTGTCTCACACCTCCTCATAAAAGGAAGAAATTCTCGGTATCTCAAGTTTTTCAATAATCAGGGGAATGCCCTTCTCCTGGGCGACTTGATCATTAATAATACTGATGTTATTTACCCGCCGCAGACAGATAACCTGATGCGCATTATGAATAATTTCTCTTCCAGTATCAGCCAGAGTTGGAGCGTCAAGAAAAAGAAGGAAATCAAAATCAGGAAAGATTTAGCAGAGGCGACGGAACAGAGTGGTAATCCTGCGGTTCCTTTTGATCTGGATATATATCTGGAAACTGGTGAAAATGTACGGTATGTAACATATCCCTTTGAAATCACTTTTGCTCCGGGTTCTTATGTGTATCTCAAATTCATGGATGGTAAATTTTCTATTCCGGATGCCAATTTCAGTTCCGAGGATGGCAGAATGGTTCTGGTGGGTACCAGGATGGAAGTTGAAAATATCCTGATTACTTATAATCAGCAGCTAGAAAAAGTTGATCTGGAGGCAGTATTCAGTCGTAAAACCGCTGATGGCACCAAGATAGAACTGGTAATAACAAACGAAAGGGAGGGTAGTTTTCCCAATAACCTGGAAATGGTTATTACCAGTGATAACGCCGATGACCGGACTGATACGGAAAAACTTTTTCGTCTGCGGTATGGCAGAGGTCTTGATGACATCTCCAGCACTGAGCGTCAAACCCTTTTTCACGATGATCTCATCCAGACTGCTGGAGGTGAAATTGAAAATATTATTATTGATCCAATGATCAATCAGTTCGAAGTTTATATTGGCAGGATACTGAATATTGACTATTTCCAGATGGAGACCAGTTTTATCTACAATCTTCTCTCCAGCAATAGTGATCTTTATGGTAATTCGGAAGATCAGGATAAGAAGTATTCATCCGATATTTTACTGGAAAATTTATCGCTGAAAGCCGGAAAATATATGCTCGATGATCTCTTTCTTAATTATAAGATTACATTTCAGAAAGTATATAAAACCGAGCTGGATACGAAGATGGGAGTTTATCATACGATTTCTTTCCGCTACGATATGCCCCTGAACATCAAATTTATTTATGAATACAATATTGATCCTTATGAAGAGGATAGTCATGAATATAGTTTTAGCCGGACTGTGCGGTTTAATGATCTGACAGATCTCTATTACAGGATATTTTATCCTTATAGCTGGCAGAAAAAGGGAAATAAACGATTGATCATGCCCTTAATAAAAGAATAAATTCTCGTTTAAAAGGCAAATCCGAATTTAAGAATCTCCGCATCATAAAAGATGTTATTATTATTCGTAGCCTCTTCCAGAAACAGCATGGAAGTAGGAAGTCCTTCATGCAGGATATCCTTTTCTCCTACGAAATAGCGTCCCACACTAAAACTGAATGCCCAATAGAATCCTTTATAAGAAAATGTGCGCCAGCCAAATCCAAAACCTATACCGAGTTTATTTTCTCGATGAGGTCTCATATCTGGATTGTACTCATCTTCCCAGTAATAGTATTGGTCAAATCCCTTCAGATAAAATGTATTGTAGATCGAAGCATATCGCACCAGACCACTAAGAAAGAAACCATTAGATGTATTCCCGATGAAAAGCCGAAACGTTATCCAGTTAAACTATTAAACGTACCGGATTGATCTCTAATCCCCAGGTTTTGCCTGACAGAGGATTATTCCTGTATTGTTTATATAATTCATCTACTTGTTTCCCTTTTTTTTACTGATCGCAAGTAATGTATCAATTTTGCTGTCTTCAGCCAGAGCCAGACTACCCGCGATTATCAGGATTATCAGCTAAAATATTTTTTTCACTCAAGTTCCTTGTTAAGAAAAAAAAAGGAGGAGCATTTCTGCCCCTCCCAGCTATTTATTTTCTCTTGTTTGGATCAGTTCGTTCAACTTCCACTGGAAACTGAGTTATTATTCCCACATAATACTGGAGGATCAGAGAACCGTCATAAGCTTCCACCACACCATTGCCATCTACATCAGATCTGGTTATCCGCCATTGTTGCCAGGGCAGAGGTGCTATTGCTCCGGGGTCTATACCCACAAAATATTGCAGGGCTATCGAAGCATCATAGGCTTCCACAGCGCCATTGGCATCCACATCTCCATACATGATACCACCAGATTCCGGATCTACAGGTGTAAATAATATTGCTGTTTCATCGGACAAAGTATGTGCCGTCACAGGATATTGATTAGCAAAAGTTATTTGCAGACCTTGTGTTTTATCTGGACTCTCAATTCCCACACTGGCGTAATTATCCGACTGATCAACATTATTTACCTGTTGATAAATAAATATGATCTCACCATCGCCCGTGGCAGTGGGATAATATTCAGGGTCTCGCAGAATTGCTTGAAAATATTGACGCTGGTTATTATTATAGACCAGCCTCATATTTTTCCATTCAATCATAAAGCGATGATTATCCTCATCATACCAGTAATATACATAACCCTGGGTCAAATCATCCCAGAATGG
This sequence comes from uncultured Candidatus Cloacimonadota bacterium, assembly GCA_964485055.1. Classification (GTDB taxonomy): domain Bacteria; phylum Cloacimonadota; class Cloacimonadia; order Cloacimonadales; family TCS61; genus Stygibacter. The sequence goes on along the minus strand of CAZAHZ010000107.1, from coordinate 3,241 downwards.
ACATACCAAACCTCCCGGCCCGTAACCGGAAGGGATACTTTTATTTCTGAAGAATAGTGTTTGCGCATCACCAAAAGAGAAATAACCATTCTGACAGACCGTGATCCGGTCAAATTCTTCGCCATAATACTGAAAATCAAAGGGCAGATCAAGCTGATCTATCCAGCCATCGTATGTTTCGTGCATGTGAGGAGCAGTGAGATAAGTTCCTTCTCCACCGCTATAAGGTGATATATCTAGCCATTCATATTCCGGAATTTCAAAATCTCCACTGTCTTCACTCTCTATTGCCATATAGCCATAGATATCAAAAGTGGCATCCTCTTCATCTATCTCTCCAATCGGGATTATCACCGGCACTACCTGAACCAGATCATTATCATGATATATTGATAATTGCAGATTGGCAATCTGACCACTTATCACGTTCCCCGGCAGTATCTCAAATAAGGTCAGATTTTCCCCTGAGTTGCCCGGAGTGATATTGTTATAATCCGAAATTCCTGCTGAAACCACTGCATTGTCATCCAGACTGAATAACACTGTGCTGATATTCCCACTTGATATTGCTCCGCTATTATATAATTCCAGATGAATCGGACATAGTGCACCTTGTTCCAGAAAACCACTTCCATTCTCAATCTCTATACCTGCTGTGTTCATCTCTGCTGATTGGATCTCCAGCTCGATCAAACCAGTAGAATTCCCTAAACTGGAACTGAGATTACAAAATATCTTTCCATAGCGTCCATTGATCCAGTGCTGATCTGCAGTTATTTCAAAAGTTACCATTTCATCTGCACCACTTTCCAGCATCTCCAGCGTAGCAGTATTATTGATTATAGAAAAATATCCGTCATAATTCATGATCTCTATGCTGATGCCTGCTGCGATATATTGACCATAATTATAAATAAGTAGATCAAGTTCAAAGTTTTCTCCTGCTGTGGGAGTGATGCTGGTGGAATAATCACTGATTCCAAGATTATCCCCGCTAACCACTTCGATATCTTCAATTGCTGGAATATAACCATAACGTGAAGCAGTAACCGTATATTCTCCTATTGGCATCTCCAGAGGGATATAAGCATTCCCGTTTATATTGGTCAATCCTGCTGCCAGTAATCCTTCATCGGTTATTATCGTTATTCTAAACCCTTCTATCTCATTGTCTTCCGAACTGACTGATACTTCCAGATAATTCTGTCCCGCGGGGATCTCGCTGGATATCAACAATTCGCAATCCTTAGGCACATCTGTCCAGATTTCCAAGGTCGGGTCTCCCAGCAGGTTATAGACATAAAAATAAAATTGATCCGAATCTAATGAACCTCCCCAGCCATGACAATATGGATAATTGTTATATAGTTCCATCTTGCCACGCAGCATCATGGCTGATGCCCCGAATATCCCTTCTTCCGTGATTCCCTGATATATTCCAAGATCCATGCAGTTATTGAAGGGTGTTTTTGTATCATGCTCGCTTGGTCCTATGAAGGCTACTCCACCCCTGGGATTGCTTGAAGTGCCTGTTGTCAGCCAGGTTTCACCAAAACAGGTTGGATAATTGTTAGTGGCAAAATCGCCACCACCACACACAATGCTGGTTACCATCGGCAGCATCCATCCGTTAGATAGTGCATTTATATCACTGCTCTCGAACATGTGACCACCAGATGAGCCATTCCAGTAATATGTGCTGCCAAACCCACGATAATTTAAGAATGTGTAACCCGTGTTGATCAGGTTGCGCAATTGTGTATGACTGCTCTGATCCGGTGCTATAAATGTATCTACCTGGGTATATGTGAAATCAAGCAGTTTATCTCCTGCACAGATCACGGTTTCCCGACCCGAATAATATTCCTGCCCCCAATCGTCTTCTATCACACTCATCATCAAGCCCTTAGTGTACCACGCAGTATTTGCCATATAGGGATTTCCTTCATAATTAAGTACTTTAGAAACTACTGTCGCCAATTGCCCGGTATTTTGGATGGATATCCTGCCTAAAAGTACATCAGGAAAATAATCATCTCCCTCCAGTAAAGTATAATTGTGATCCGTTACATCATAAGGGTACATATAGCCTTCGCAATAGAAAGCTGGAATACTGTAACTTCCGCTTACATCACCCACCAGCAGAACATAATCAGGAGGATAAGTCCAATTGTCATAAGCGTCCTGGATATAATTTTTTATTGATGTAGTTGAACTGCCTGTCTGAGTTGTTGTAGCTATAGTTGTCCTGTAGCCAAGCTGCTGTTTCCATTCCGAAAACGATTCAACATAAGTCAGAACTGATGAGCGGCAGATTATCAGCAGGTTTCCGGCATAATCATTATCATTACGGAAATTATCTATTCCGTATATCCATCCTTTTGACAGATTATAAAAAGCATTTGAGGCTGGTAACTCCCGTCCGACTTTTGGATTGACATTATTAGCTTCATCAATTGTTAACCGTAGGTCAAGGTTTGAAATTAACCGGATTTTCTGCAAACCTGCATTATATTGTACCGCTGTGACCGTAACCTGCGAAAAACGGTAATCACGCATAATTGATGGCTCCGAAATTGTTACTATCTCGGCAGGATACCATTCGTTACCCCGGTTTTCAACATAACTGGTCAGATCCTCCCATCCGCTGGGAACCACAGGATAATCAATGTCAATTTCTTTGACATCATAAGTTAACTTCGCGACCTGCCAGTTGCCGGTTGAAGGTAAAGCTATTGTTTTGGAAAAATGAGGTAAATCAGGGTCTCCCAGCTTTGCCCCTTGCTGTAAGCCTGCTATTTCCAATTCCGTAAACCTTCCCAAGCCAACTGATAGTAACGATTTAGTAAGCTCCCCAGATTCCCCGCTGATCATTAGATCAGTACCGCTTAAGTCAATTTCATAACCGCATAAAACAATCATTAGAAACATGATAATTGCCAAAATTAATATCTTCTTCCTTTTCATTTACCCTCCTTTCACTTAGGATATTAAATTCATAAGCAAAATTTATTCCTTTTTTGTCAAATATTTCCTCGATTTTTCAAGCATTTCTACCAGGAATTGACCATTATTCCGACACAGACCACTCGATCGGAAGAATTCCCACAAGGAAATATTCACGCATCCCCCCTTTTCAATATCATTCAGATATAGATATTATTATATTACACAAATAGTTATGTTACCACAAGATGTAGCAACTGTGTTGACTGTCAACTCTAATTTAGTATTTTTATTT
>CAZAHZ010000106.1:0-10952 GCA_964485055.1 uncultured Candidatus Cloacimonadota bacterium | reverse complement strand
GACTACCGGTATCCTCTACGCCGGACACACGGTACTGAAGAGCAAGAATATACAGACAGAAACACCTTCTCCATCAATCACTTCAATACTGAATAAATCTTCTCCCGAGGAATGGTCATCATCATTATTGCAACTTAATAGAACTAATGCAAACAAAAGAATCATTAGCTTCCTCATGACTGCCCCCTTTATTTTTTTTTCGACTAAAGCCTTATTTATACTTCCTAACTTATTGATAAAAATTAAGTTAAAATTTCAAAAAACATCCTGACTACCTCCTAACTGACATAATATTGTCTTAATGTCATAAGGGACAATAAATTAGAAGGAGCCAAGGTGTCTTATAAAAAATACTATTCATCAAAGTGAGTTACCTATCGAATACTCACCTGATGAACTTAATACGCCATTTGTTCTGCAGTATTCAAATTTATTTTCTCATCTTGATTTGAGCAGTATTCAACGATATGCTTATGGTGCCGGACAATAAGGATACGACAACCATTCTATGATAAAAGTTATTATTGCCTACACTTTGGAAGGTTAGCGATCTATTTCTCAACTGATAAGAGAATTACAATGAAAATCTTACTTCAGCAGTGAAATCCGAGGATTTGCCCTGGTGAGAAAATCACTGAAGTATTTCTATAGTTGCTTTTTGAACATAATCCTCAGGATGTTGATTATCAACACCAGAGTTGAACATGCCTAAAATCAATTATTCGCTTATAAAGACCTATTACTATTTAGAATCGATCCAAAATAACAAACAAGAAAAGATTTTCTGCTTCCTACTAATCTTGTTTACTCCTATTATTACCAAATTCTTACTCTATTTCTGCCTGTTATACAGAATCCATAGAGAATTAATCTTGCAATCGAGTACACGTTCTCAGTCATTAATTGAAATACTATCACTCCATTGCATAAATCGAGGTGGAAAAGGACCTGCGACATATTATCCACTGTAATCTATGTAGTTCTTTATCTCTATATTTCCCTATTTATTAAGATCAGCTACGAGTAAATACTTCTTAAAAATAATAATGAAAACCTGCTCCATAAAAAATAGCAGAGAAGTCATAGTCAACTTCTTCGAATTTAATAGAGCCAAAACCTATTTCAATATTCCACCAAAGAGGGAATAAATCAGGCATCCACCGTTGCCACGAATATTCTACACCCAAACCTGCACCATATCCGAAAACAGTCTCGGTTTTCTTTTCTAAATGGTAATTTTCATTGTAAACATAACCAGTATAGCTAAAGGCTCCAAGGAGACCGTAACCATATGTATTAGAATGTTGTTTGTTGCTAAATCGGTATAAATATCTACCGCCATATGACTTTACATCGCCTAACATTCCGAGCATACCCTGAATTGAATTATGCTCGTTTAGGTTTAACATTACACTTCCACCCCATACAGGGAAACATGATTGAAAGCCTATACCAACTTTTCCCTTTTCTTGTTGACTGGTTTCTTGAGCATTATTATTACTCGGGATGTACAATAGCACTAGCACAAATAAAATAATCAATAATCCTCTCTTCATTTTTCTGCCTCCTTTTGCCTCTTCATTTTTCCTCCTTTTTATACCGGTTGGAATTAAACAAAGTGCAACTTGTTCTCCTAAATAAATTGATCAGGATTGCAAATTCCCCCTTTGCCTTTTTAAAACTCGATGTCTTGATCAACTGCTTACTATTACGATGTATCATACCAATACCTACTCTTCATAATTAATTTTTTAACTAAGCTACTATATATGACAAATACTGGAATGATAACGAAATTAATAATTTTCTAAAATACTTCTCTGCGACATTAAATTACATTTTTATAGACAATATTCATGTCACTGCGATATTTCCCTAAATCTCACTTGAATCAATAATGTAAATAAACCATTTTTTGTAAATAAAAAAATATCTTTAAGACTTCATTATTTATTCATTTCTTGTTATCTTGTTTTGTTAATATTATCTAATTTATTTTTATTATTGCTTTTACATAAGATAATAATATTTCAAGATATTCTTCTTAAGTTAAAATATTTTCACTTAATTTCATCTTGCTTTTCTGAACAATTAAAGCGAAAGATAGATGCGATAACCATAGACTATTTAAACTATTTCACACAAATTGCTTTCTTTGTTTCAACTAATTGTCCATCAACTGAAATCTGATAAAAATACATTCCGGAGCTAACACCTTTTGCTTCCCAAATAACTGAATGATCTCCCGTATTCTGATACTGTTTTAAGAGAGTTTCGACTAGCTGCCCTTTGATATTATATATTTTCAACTCAATTAAACCTGATTTTTCCAACTGGTAATTGATTGTCGTGTAAGGATTGAATGGATTGGGATAGTTCTGGCTCAATCTGGATTTATGAGGCTGGACTGTCTTACATTCAGCTATCGTGGTTCCATCACCCCAAATCTCCAGAGATGAATTTTCCAATTTAATGAGTACTTCATCTTTACCATCTCCATCAATATCATAAACTATAATCGCCTTGCTTCCTTCTGCTAAATGAAAACTTTCATAAGTTGTAATATTTATTATATAAACATTATCATAGTAATTTAGTGTGTCTCCTTCGATTACATATATCATTTCATCGGTTATTGTACCGGTGATATTCCCAAATCCGGGAATCCATGCAGGTCCAGGAATTTGATGAGTCCATATCAGGTCATAATTGCTACAAGGATCATAAACTCTTATAGTAGTATTTTCACCATCATAGTTTTTCATAACCACTTCCGGATTTCCGTCATCATTCATATCAAAAGTTGATGGAGTAGAAAAAAAATCATCCTGAAAAGTGCAATCAAATCCACCCGGTCCTTGCCATTCTAATACATAATCTTGTGCAAACAATAATGATATGCTCATTATTAAAGCAGCAAATAATAAAATTTCTTTCACTTTTGTTTTCTCCTTTTTGATTAAGAACACAGATTGTTTTAAAACAAATGACAATAAATTAGTCAAATCTTTTTTGATGGGCAAATTGAAACTGTTCAACAACATGCCAACATTTCTTATACATTATTCTTAATAATTTCAATCATATTGCACTTTTATCCGCGTCTTCTTTTTCCTCATCCTTTTACATGTATCTGTGCAATAAATATTATGTGTATTACCAGAATGTGTTAGGTATTGAAATATTGCGTGTATCACGGATTAAAATTAAAAGCAATAACTTATTTTCAAAATTGGCCCATGAGCAAAATTCTCCTGCCTTTCTATGGATCTCATCATTTTATTATAGAATGAATTAAAGTGTTCATCCACTTCACTTGTCGGTATTTGATAACCCCAAAACCCATAACCTGCATTTATCGCAAGTGGTATTGCCTTAAAGCGGTAACCAAAATCTGATTCGAACTCAAATATAGTAGTATCTTCGTATCCAGAAAAGATTTTAAATCCAAATGCACATTCCATGTGTGCAATAAAACCAAATTTATCAGGAGGATTGCGAAGAATGATGAATCCCCAAATATTATCTGAAATATTTTTTTCTTCTATATTCTCACTATTCCAATCCGAGAAACTGACTTTCATTTCCCGCCAGCCCACAAATATTCCTGCCCTAAGGGATTCCCAAACGTACTCCAATCCTATATCAGTACCAATGTCTTCTCTTTTGACATCACCGATGTCAAAAACATATCTACCCTGTAAGTAAAAACCCCGGATGAAAAAATTTGCCAGGAATAACTCAATCTCAGGCCCCTTTGAAATACCGGGATCCGAACTTACCTCTTCAATTGGGCTATACCCTCCCTCTTTTATATACCCATTTGTATCAGTTAGATTATAGTCTTTTTTAGAAATATCCCAAAAACAAATACGAGATTTTAGGTCGATAGTTAAAAATATCTTCCTTTTCTCTTCTTTCAGAGCATCCTTTCCCTCGGCAAAAGCTTTGTTAGCAAATATAAAAATAAGACTTAATACCAAAATTAACAAGTTCGTTCTCTTAACCATATTGAACCTCCTTCCTATCTTTCAAAAAGCCTTCTTTACACCTTATCAATCCCTTATTTTACCAAATTCTTTAGATATGAGCAATCTCTCAGCGTTCAGGTTTTCTGCTATTATCAGCAAGAATCATTAATAGAATCATCTTCTCTACTAAAAGATTTACTCTGTAATCGACTGAAATGCCCTTACTATTACCTAAATCACTTAGTATCATAATTTACTCTTAATTAATTAACTATAAATGACAAATACTGGAATGATAGCGAAATTAATAATTCTCTAAATACTTCTCTGCGATATTAAACTACGTTTTTTTTAGGCAATTTCCATGTCACTACGATGTTTCCCCGAAGCTCACTTGAGTTAATAATATAAATCAGCAAATTTATTGTCAAATTAAAATATTATTTTTAGTATCCTCCCAAAATATCTTACATGCCAGTCTCAAATTTACAACAAAAATTGGGAGAACAAAAAAGCACCCCGATACAATAAGTGAGTGAGAAGCAAAGAAGCCAACTATCCTAACCACCAATCTATCATTCGCCAGATGACAGAACATCTTTAAAGACTCTGTCCTCATAGTTGCTATGGTAAATAGACTAACACATAAAGCATACATCGTAAACCTAAATAGAAACTCATACCGACTAAAAGAGACAAAAGAATGGCTAAAAAAAATTTAACAAAGTGGGACACTTTTCAACCGAAAAATACATGAATGCCTACGTTTTCCTCAAACTTAGCAAATGTAACAGCCTCCCGATCCTGCTTGTTAGAGTGTATGCGGTTGTTGTTATCTGTCTAATGTCTATGGTTGGCCAACACAGGCTATTGTCCTTTTTTTGTGACCTTTATAGACTTAATAATAGCCTCAATATCATTCTTATTGTTTTCATAGCAGGTGAGATCATCGCAACTGATTGCATCCTGAAAGGAATATTGGGGATATTTGGGTGCAAAGAATGAGTACGTTAGCAAGCGAGCACCATTAATGGTTTCAATATCCATCAACAAGCATGGAACATTGTCTATCATTATTTTGGAAACACCCTTGCTTCTTTTCGATAACCGTCCTGATTCTATTCCCCATGTAATGCGTTGTGTGTTGGTTTTGCACATCTCATCTCGGTCCACATTAGGTTCCTGTCCTGCACCCATAAGTTCGATCATCAGATTTCTGGACGGATTCCGAAAAACAGAAAAAAAAGAGAGCCATTCTTCATCTATTCCGCTTGATTCAGCAGTCTTAGATTCATCGGCAAGTTCACGCTCTCCTTCCAGCATCATTTTTTTTAGTTCATCAAGTAAGCTCCCCGTTACCTTTGTATAATTTAAGGGTATTTTAACTTGAAATATTCCCTCTGTGTATGTGACATAGAGTTCTTCAGCATTAGCCAGTACGCCGACAAAACACATACATATCACTAAAACTGTCAAAGCAAATAATTTTTTCATAGTACGCTCCTTTACCGTTTTCAATGAGCAGATAACGGCTAAACTCACCTGCAGAAACGAAAATGCAGATAATCTATAAATGCTCCAACTAAACTTTTGAATGTCATCTCAACTGAAAAATTCAAATCCCCACTGCGTTTCTGTCAGGTGAAGCGGGGGTTAGGTGCTAATTCTCTTGGCTTCCTATTCTCAGCAAGATTGAACTACCTAACTTGCTTCTTGTTGATGGTTTGAACCTACTAAACCTTTTTACTGAGAATTACGCGACACACGATTTTCCTTGCTCAAATCTATACGACGCCTTTTAACCCACTTAATTATAAGGAGTGTTCCTATAGATATGATCACAAAACCCATATAGCCTCGCTCTTTTCTGTATACAGGAAATAATACTAAAGCACTGAATATGAGCCATGCTCCCATAGCTGAACAGATGACACCCAGCGACAAACGCCAGTGATGTGACAGTACTACACCCCATCGAATAAAACCAGCACCTACGGATATAAATAACAAAGACGGGATAAATTCTGGATTGAGACCAGAGAAAATCCTAATGGAATCCTCAATCAAGGAACCAACAATGCAGAAAGCACCTAGAATTAGTAAGATGATACTTGCTATTGATCTAATACCGGTTACTTTGATTGCATTGCGTCTTAGTACGAGGGTAAAGCCTGCCATTAGGAGAAGCAACCCTGCAATGATACCACTCGGTTTCTTTGCTTGTAATAGATCGATTTCCTTGTTAATCCTATGCACAATGATGTTTGCCTCTAGATTAGAGAAATTAGCTGAAATATTCACACGTCCTGAACTAATCCTGCTGCGAATTGATGGAGCACATAACAATACTTTGTCTACAACTATGCCCAAGCGCCTACCAATATTTATTGTTGTAATCCTATCCAGTTTATTTGAACCTTCTCGCGTAAAGTTGAGTACAATGTAGAAAGCACTAGAATAGCTGTCCCATCTTGCGTTAGCTGATTCGATATCTCGTTCACTAAGTAACTCCTCGACCCCGAGATGCAAGATTTCATCAGTACCCCTAAGCTTCATCGCATGAAGTTCGCCATTGTTAGATTCACCAACAAGCCGAAACTCGATAGAAATAGGTCCAGTGGGAAGGTTTATGTTCGACCCCATATTAGTGATGAAAAGCGATGTAATAAATAAAACCCCACCAGAGAAAACCCAGATACAACCCAAAGTAAGTGGCCAACTCTTCCATCTAGATGTACTCCATAGAAGAAATATTATGCTAAGGATCAACCATACTAGTCCACCTATTACATATTCCGTTAAAGAGCGTCCCGCTACCATATTAAGGGTCACTTTTCTTACAAGTGTAGATGTAAATAATCCACCTAAAAGCAAAAGAAGAAGATTAATTACTTTTTTCATATTTTTTTCCTACTATTTCAAGCACCTAACGCCCAAGCTCACCTGCAGAAACTCAAATGCAGATAAACTATCAAATTAATTTTTAAAATGCACATCATACTTTAGATTAGAATCCCATTGCGTTTTTGAGAGGCGAAGCAGTGGTTAGGCTTTTCCTCTCACTTGAATCCCCAAATGTTAGTTATTTTTTTCTCTTTGACTCTGATTACGACCCCCTTTCCCTCTTTGTAAGTTAGTCCCTTTGCTTCTTGATTGAAAACTACCGGATCTGAAGGGTCTCTAACGATGTAAATCGTATAAGGAGGAGTGCCATAAATCACCATTGAAGAGCCTTCGAGAACCCAATGTATCAAAGTTTGGCTACTTCCTTGATCTAATTCGAAGGTAATAAAGGAGGCTATTTCAAATTTTGGATCGTTAACTGACTTTAAGAACAGTTTTTGCAAAGCATCTTGAGTAAATTCTTTACCTGAAAAATTTCTTAAAAATAGTAGGTATTCATCTATCGTGTCAGCCTGGGTTGTCCTTAACCATTCAGATATTATATGTTGTTTTTCTTTTTCCCTAAGATTTTCCAATTTAGATAGCGCTTCATTAGCATACTTGCTTTGAGGGTAATTCTCTAAGAATTCTTCAAAGGCAACAATAGTATTTTTCTCTCCAGCCTTTTGAAAATATAAAGGTTCCAATTGGGAATGAACCTCATCGGTAAATCTACCAAGAGGGTATTTCTTCAAAAATTCCTCAAAGTCAGCAATGGTATTTTTTTGATTGGAATCTTTCCAATCGCTTTTTTCGTAAAGACTGTCAAGCCTCTTACGAGTTTGATTTGAAAGATCTCCTTCTGGATATTGTTTCAAGAATTCTTCGTAAGCTTCAATGGTATCTGCTGATTTAGCAGCTTGCCAGTGGCTTTGCATAGTGGCACATCCACCCAAAAAAACGAGAACAAATAACATTAAAATGAAAGATGGATGTAATAATCTTTTTAATATTGTTTCCATTTTCTTTCCTCCTTCTTCTATATTTTCTGATGTTTCTCAGTCTAACGGAAAAGCTCACCTGCAGAAACGCAGCACCAGATAAACTATAAACTGACAAACTAACTTTTGAATGCTTCACAAACTTTAGATTAGAACTCCACTGCGTTTCTGTCAGGAGAAGCGGTAGTTGGGTAGCCATTATAACCATATTCACTACTTCTTTCTCTATAACATTAATGTTGTATAAGTTCAATGTTGTTAAACTTATGCAAAGTATGATTAAATAACTCAGTCAATATTATTCCCCTCTGTTAAGTATCTTCAGTGAAATTATTTTCATTTCCTTCCCATAGCAAACTATTTTTACTTTACAACCTTTACACTTTAGTATATCGCTAAACCTATAATCGTTTAATCCAATGGACTCTTGAGTAACTAATTCATATTTAACTGCATCACCAAGTTTAATCGAAAATTCTTTGTCTGGATAATCTATTAAATATAGAGGAACAAACTCATCAGGATTTCCAAAAAAAGCCGGATCTTTAATCATTTCAATATCACCATACACTTTCATAGCTATTGACTCAATTCTACCTATAAAAGTGTTGTTACTATCTGATTGTATTGCTTCATCAATATACATATCCGAAATCCAATTCTTCCCATCATATTTTGATCTAGTTCCATCATCAAGTTTTTCTGTTCCTTCAAGAAATATAAGTCCATTATTTGTAATTTGTACACTTCCATTCCTGTATTTCTTACCAAAGAAAAATACCCATTCTTCTAAATCGAACCTTAACTTTGATCCGATACCGATAATAGGTTTGCCATTTTCATCTAAATAAATTTTATCCGATGGTTTTTCCATTTCGAGCATATAAGTAAGTGATCCAATATTAATCGAAATTTTATTATCAATTGTACCATAAGCAGGTTCATTAGTGAACACCATTTTTTTATATTCCATAATTGTACTGAAATCTGATCTTATCGTTAACTCTCCAACAAGTGCATTTGTGAAAAATTCATCCTTTAAAGTATCAGCATATAATTGTTTAATTAAACAAGATGTCTCTGCATACGAATTTAGTATCAGCTTTTCAGATAAAGAATCTGAACTAGGTCTCATTAGAAAAGTAGATTTTAATTCTTGACCTAAAGCATGATTAAATAAAGAAAACCAGATTAACAACACATAACAAATAATCAATCTGTAAATTTTCATAGTTAATCCCTCCTTTCATTTGACATTGTAGGAAATATTATGTATCCACATTAATCATTCCCGCCAAAATATTTTTTAAAATATTCTCTGAGTTTCACTTCAGAATTTCTTCGGAGAGACCATCGCCCGTCTCTTTTACTGGTATCACTTTCTATCCCTGAGCCGAATGTTATTCTTTCATTAAGTGAAATCAGCATATCAAAAATCCGCTCACCTGGGGTATTTGCAGGCACAAAATCACCCCAAATATTCTCCTCAAATATCGCCCCCGCTATATGGTGATATAAGGTAAATTTTACAAAATAAGCATAATAATAGGGTCTTGCCTTTTTTAAATTTGATTTAAAGCGATATGTTCCTGCGGGTAATCCTCTCATGATAGGATCAATTTTTAACGTTGCATCGAAATCAGTATCATTAATTGAAGCAACATCATATCCCATTTCTTCTAGTAATTCCTCAACAAATAAAGGGAATAATAAATCAATATCATTGTTCTGCTCTTGTTCTATTCGAATTTTTTTTGTGCGTAAGCTTTGAAGAAATACTATCTTGTTTTCTAATCCACTTTTTGCATATTGAGAATTTTTACTTTTGGGAAAATCTTCCATAAATTTCTCGTAATATGCGATTTGATCCTTTTTCTTCATTTCTTCAAATCTTAAATTTTCGATTTTTGATTTTGCTTCCTCATTAAATTTACTTTCTGGATATTGATTCAGAAATTTCTCATAAGCTTGAATATTATCTGCATGTTTTGTGGATTCCCAACGACTCTGCATCGTAGCACATCCAGTTACAAGTATAACTATAAAAATTACTAATAGTACTTTACTTAATATGTGTCTCATTTTTTACTCCTTTCTGTTTAATCCACACACCGCAAAGGGACAATTAGCTATAATCTGGTCATTCCTAACCAGGCTGGCATTAAAATCCGCATCCGTATTGAAATCATCGGGTTCAGAGGATGTAGAAACCATACAACCGCATATTAATAATAATAACAAGGAAAAAAGCAGTAGGTATTTCATTTATCCTTCTGATCAATTTAGCGAGGGATTGTTCATTATCCCCATAAAGAGAAACACCATTGCGGTCATCTCTGATAACATAGAGAAATGGTCTATTTGCCACAAATTCATTTCCTGGTTCGCATATTCCATCTACCATACCGACCAAAGTTGCTGCTGCAGCTTCAGTTCCTTCTTCATTTACTCTTATACAGGAATTCCGTTTTACATAAGATATATTCGGTTTTGCTGGATAATGAACCATATTAGAGAAAACTGCGAAAGATCCGCTAAATGCATCTACTATTCCCAGATCAAATAAATAATCATTTAATTCAGCACAGTATTCAAACTCAAAAGATAGAATTGCAAAACAGCCGTATTCCTGCATTTTCTAACACTCCGAGCATACCCTGAATTGAATTATACTCGTTTAGATTTAACATTACACTTCCACCCCATACAGGGAAAGTTGATTGAAAGCCTAAACCAATTTTTCCCTTTTGTTGTTGACTGGTTTCTTGAGCATTATTATTACTCGGGATGTACAATAGCACTAGCACAAATAAAATAATCAATAATCCTCTCTTCATTTTTCCTCCTTTTTATACCGGTTGGAATTAAACAAAGTGCAACTAGTTCTCCTAAATAAACTGATCAGGATTGCAAATTACCCCTTTGCCTTTTTAAAACTCGATGGCTTGATCAACTGCTTACTATTACAATGTATCATCCCAATACCTGCTCTTCATAATTAATTTTTTAACTAAGCTACTATAAATGACAATTACTGAAATAATAATGAGTTCAGTGCAAAAACCTCATTAAGTCAAAAAGAGAGAGGAGAAAGATA
>CAZAHZ010000105.1:0-10964 GCA_964485055.1 uncultured Candidatus Cloacimonadota bacterium | reverse complement strand
GATAATTTTGAATTATGAATTTTGAATTTTTAATGGAATGTAATGTAGCTTGGCTATTTATGATAAATGGGGTATGATTCAGGAGGTCGATTTTTGGAGTACATCGAAAGTGTCGATGTGTCGATCCGTACCCGGCGAGAAAGGGAAATGGAGGGCTGATAATTTTGAATTATGAATTATGAATTTTTAATGGAATGTAATGTAGCTTGGCTTAATGTGGTAATTGGGATGTGAAATTGATGGTCGTCATCTGCGTCCCACTTGCGGAATATACCAGATGTAAACATCTGATTTGGCTGAATGGTTGTAGGAAATATAATTTGCAGGGCAGACACATGGGTCTGCCCGTACAGTAGAGGAGATATTTTTTAAAATTTCGGGGGGATGCCAGAAAGAAAGTTAAAGTACTGTGCATAGGATTGCACAAAAATGTCAGCGAGAAGGTTTTGGAATTCTTTTTGAGAGACAAATAAGTGGATATAATGCAGAAGAGCGTGAAAAAGAGAAGAATAGACGAGATAACATAATAATTATTGTACAATGAGATCAATAAGAAAAAAATAAATATCCAAGACATACGCTTAAATCAAGAGCTGTTTAAGGGTAGAAAAGCTGTACAAATTTTAGCTAACTCACAGAGTCATAATAAAATAAAAAAGATTGCCTGAAAATTGAGAAATAAAATATAAGGCAGTAAGTAAGAAAAGAATAGAGATAAGGAAAAAGGCTGAAAGATATATGAAAAGAAATGCAGGGCAGGGCTTACATTGGGAGAATCAATTTCATTTTCATATTTCATTTATCGGTATAGGGCTGAGGTTAAAGAGATTACATGTAATTAAAGGTAAAATTTAATTTCAGGCAAAATTCACGAGAAACAAAATAGAAGCTAAACAGGCAGGTATGAGGAAATTATTAAGCAGGATACTCCCTAAGACGATTTGGGAAGGACCCGTCAAGATGCGGATCAATCCAATAATTTTAACTTTTGAGCCGGCACTGGAAAAAGAGTTCAACAAGGAATATTTTACTTCATCAATAGTGTTTGTACGCATATCATTTATCTTCGGAATACTGTTTTATGCGTGCTATGCTTATCTGGATTACCGGGTTTCACCTGATTATTTAGCGACATTATTCACAATCCGGTTTTACGTTGTATGTCCCGTGATCCTGCTTGTATTTCTGCTTTCATATTTACCGGGATTCCGGAGATACTGGCAGGCAGCGATATTTTGTGCGGTAATGATAGCAGGCAGCGGTATAGTGGTGATGCTGATAAATGCACCACAGCTACTGGCACAGAGCTATTACGTCGGTTTGATCTTAGTGTTTATTTACGGATATTTTCTCATTAAGTTACATTACATATATGCTTCAATCAGCGGGTTATTATTGACAATGTTATATCTGGCAGTGGATTATAAATATCTGAAATTACCAGGCGATGTAAGTTTCAGCAATGGATTTTTTCTGGTCAGTAGTAATATTATATTAATGTTCGGCAGCTATTTTATTGAGTATTATACACGGCGTGATTTTTATTCGAGGTATCTGCTAAAGCAGGAGCGAAATAATATTGAGTTGATAAATAAAGACCTGGAACAGAAAGTAATCAATCGGACAAAAGAGATAGATGAGATCAACAGTGAGCTAAGGCGTAAGATAGAAAAGCTCAACCGATCTGAGCAGGAATTGCGTGAGAATGAAGAGCAGATACGATTGGCATTTGATGCCAGCAATGCCACGATCTGGGGTATGGAACTGCAAAGCATGAAATTATTGTTAAATGAGGTTTGTATAAAAATACTGGATTATCCTTTGACACATTTACCGGAATTTTTGGGAATAGAGGATATCCATAAAGAAGAGCAATCAGAATTCAGACAGGCATTAGAGAAAATCATTATCCAGCAGACAGAAAGTATAGATCTGGAATTCAGGCTGCAGTCATACAATGGAGATTGGAAATGGTTGCATGCCTGGGGCAAAGTCTCGGATTATAATTTAGAAAATCAGCCAACAAGCATAGTTGGAACATTGATAGATGTAACAATCCGTAAAGAAAACGAACTGGAATTAACAAAATATCGCCAGAATCTGGAAAAATCCGTGCGAGAAAGAACAGCAAGCCTGGAGTCCTCTCAGCAGGCATTAGTCTTTTTGACAGAAGACATGAATTTGGCGAGTGAGAAACTGGCAAAAGTGAATCGGCAAATGGAGTCAGTGAATAAGGAACTGGAGTCATTTTCATATTCAGTTTCGCATGATCTCAAGGCGCCGTTACGGGCGATAGACGGATTTTCACGAGCACTGGAAGAGGATTATGAGTCGAAACTTGATGAAGACGGTCAAGAATATCTCCATCTGATCCGGACTAATACCGGAATGATGATTCAATTAATCCAGGATCTGCTGGAATTTTCGAGACTGGGGCGCAAGGTGATAGTGCCAGTTGAAATAGATTTAGTGGATTTGATCAATCAAATATATACAATACAGACGAGGGAACTTGTGGAGCGAGAGATAGAACTGGAATTAGACGACCTGCCTGTGATCAAGGCGGATATCAATTTAATCAGGCAAGTATTTGTTAATCTGCTCTCGAACGCCATAAAATTTACAAGTACACGAGAGACGGCAAAAATTACCGTAGATTATAAATCAAAGGGAAAAGAGCATATAATCTCGGTACGTGACAATGGAGTGGGTTTTAATATGCGGTTTGCCGATAAGTTATTTGGAGTATTTCAGCGATTGCATTCAGCGGAAGAATTCGAGGGTTATGGAGTAGGGCTTTCATTGGCAAAGCGTATAATAACCAAGCACGGTGGGAGTATTTGGGCAGAAAGCGAGATAGATAAGGGAGCAACATTCTTTATCTCATTGCCAAAAGACGAAGAAGAAAGTAAGAAGGAATAAAATATGGAACAACGGATAGACATTTTACTGGTAGAGGATAATCCCAATGATAGCTGTTTAGCACAGCGGGTATTTCGAAAACTTGATCTGGAGCAAAAAGTTCATATTGCCAAAGATGGGGTGGAAGCACTGGAATTTTTATCACAAAGTCAAAATGGCAGTCTTAATAAATCTACGTTAAAAGTGATATTGTTGGATTTAAAGATGCCACGGATGACGGGGCTGGAATTTCTGGAAATAGTGAAAAGTAAAGAAGAAACCCGTCATTTACCGGTAGTAATTTTAACCTCATCAAATGAAGAAGTCGATATTGAGCGGGCATATCAACTGGGAGTAAATAGTTATCTGGTCAAACCAGTGAATTATGATGTATTTTCTGCCACAATCAAAGATATAACAAACTACTGGTTAGAAATAAATAAAACACCGTAGAAGATAAAAAACAATTTACCTGATTCAGCTAAACCGAAACCAGAAGTCTCGGAGTACATTATCCGTGATAATGTGCGAAAACGGAGTTTTC
The DNA here is from genome assembly GCA_964485055.1 of uncultured Candidatus Cloacimonadota bacterium. Lineage (GTDB taxonomy): Bacteria > Cloacimonadota > Cloacimonadia > Cloacimonadales > TCS61 > Stygibacter. The sequence continues at coordinate 7,519 of CAZAHZ010000105.1, read as the reverse complement.
GGTAAGAAGACAGTCTAACATCCAAAATAGAATTCCTTTTAAACCAATCACATTAAGGCGCTTAATGTACTCCTAGACAGCTTAATGTACTCATAGACAACCTAATGTGCTCCTAGACAGCTTAATGTAATCCTAAACATCGTGATATATCCCGTTATTCCAATTAATAATAAGCTACTAAAAATCCCGGAAGTCTCGGAGTACATTATCCGTGATAATGTGCGAAAACGGAGTTTTCGGAAAATGTCAATTCTCACATCTAAAATTTAATTCCCTTTAACTAATCACATTAAGGCGCTTAATGTACTCCTAGACAACCTAATGTGCTCCTAGACAACCTAATGTACTCCTAGACAACTTAATGTGTTCCTAGACAGCTTAATGTACTCATAGACAGCTTAATTTACTCCTAAACTTAACTAAGCAAAGTATTTAGTTCGAATAGAGTTGCTTCATTACTCTGATGCCAGATGGTGGAAGCGCCTAATCCGGCAGCAACCTGAGTGTTAATCCTCACATCATCAATAAACAGAGCTTCATCCCAGAGGAAATCATGTATTCTTTCAGCTTTCTGATATAACCTGATATCGGGTTTAACGTAACCCAATCTGCTGGTGATCATAATATCCTGCAGCGGGAAAACATGCAGAGCGGGGAATTTATTCCAGATATAGGGAAAATGCAATTCATCGTTATTAGAAAGGATCATGAGCCTGTATTTTTCTTTAAGGATATTGACGGTATTCAGCAGTGTTTCATTTTCCCAGAAGACATCGCACCAGGCAAGCCGGAACTGCTCGGGATCGAGCTGAGAAGCATATATCTGCTGTAATTCAAAAAGAAAGTGATCAATCTCAATCATCCCGCATTCAAAAGCATGTATTATAGAGTGAGCTTCTTTTAAGTGTCGTTCACCAGTTTGATAGCCGAGTTTATGAAAGAAAATCTCAAAGTCGTAATTGATCAGCACATTACCCAGGTCGAAGATGATATTTTTGATCATTTTTCCAGGATAATCGTCACAGGTCCATCATTGATCAGACTCACTTTCATATCAGCACCAAATATACCTGTCTGAGCCTTGAAACCAAGAGCATTAACTGATAGGACGAATTGATCAAAAAGCCTTTTTGCCTTTTCGGGTTGTGCAGCCTGATCAAAGCCAGGGCGTCTGCCTTTTTGACAATCAGCATAAAGCGTAAATTGCGAGACCAGCAATATTTCACCTGAAATGTCGTGCAAGTTCAGGTTCATTTTCCCATTTTCATCTTCAAAAATTCTCAAGTCAGTAGTTTTATTAGCCAGCCAGTCAATCTCAGAGCCGTCATCATTTTTCCCTATACCTGCCAGAACAAGGAGACCAGTCCGGATTGATGAAATGATCTTTCCGTCAACTTCCACCTGAGCAGATTTCACTCTTTGAATCACCAGACGCATAAGCAATTACCTGTAGTTTTCAGGAAAGAGAAACCTTTCCACCTGCTCTATCACTATATGAAGCAGCAGCAGGTGAATTTCCTGAATACGGTCAGTAGTCTCACCAGGAATCAAAATTTGCAGGTCAGCCATATCTTTCAGTTTTCCACCATCCTTTCCCAGCAGTGTCACGGTTCTCATTTTCAGCTTAATTGCTTCCTGCACAGCTTTGATCACATTCTCCGAATTTCCACTGGTAGAAAGTCCGATCAATAGATCACCCGGTTTGCCCCAGGCTTGCACTCCCCGGGCAAAAATCTCATTAAAGCCATAATCATTAGCTACGCAGGTGATATAGGCAGGGTCAGCGAGAGCCATAACCGGCAAGGGGCGTCTATCCTTACGGAACCTGCCGGTAAATTCTTCAGCAAAGTGCATGGCATCAGCAGCACTGCCACCATTACCGCAGATCAGCACTTTGCCATTATTAGTAAATACATCTGCTATTATACGGCTGAATTCATCAATAAACCGGCTGGTATCATCTGACTTCATAACTTCTTCGGTCAATAAAAACGCCTTAACTAGTGCATTCTTAATATAATCCATATTTTACATCCTTTCTTTGCGAAATCATAACAGAAAATTAACCATTATTTTGTGAAGTCTTTTCTGTGGGAATATCAAAATTCGGCAGCAACTTCCATCTTGAATTCGTGGCTGGTATCTTCTTCGGGATATTTGTCACCTTTGTATTCGATAGAAAGTTTCATATAGTTATTCAGCTTGTAATCATAGGAAAAGTTCCAGATGAACACATTTCCAGCACGTTTTTCTTCCAGCCAGTTGTTATATTCATCACCATTGCGGTCATTATTCCTGAACTTGATTCTGGCAAAAACATGGCTGGTGCGTTGCGGAAACCAGTTCACAGTCTGCTGCACTTCAATTTTTGTCAGGTTGTAATTATAATCCTGGCTGGCATTATTTCCATCTTCTCTGCCATATTCCAGACGAACACCGTAATTAAATTTGCTGGTGGGATTATATCTGGTTTCCCAGGCAGCATCGCGGCTTTGGATCTGCGAATCATAACGAGTATCATTTTCGAGACGGCGTTCCAGAAAAAATTCAAAGCTAACCTTAGGCGTATATTTCCAGCGTAAATAAGCTTCTTCAATATTGATCTCTACTTTTTCAGCAGATTGATAGCGATTATCCAGCCTGTTCTCCTGCTCTCTTGTTAGACGGAAGGTCAGTTTATTTTTGACCAGGTCATACCACCAGCGTCCTTTGAAAGCCTGAGTGCCATAGACCGTGGTTTCATCCTGCATCAGTTCCGAAGCCGATAAGAGATATAATTCTCGAATATTATCCGTATTAGATTGCTCATTAATGGCAGCTTCCAGTTCCAACCTCATTTTCTGCCAGAAAACTGGGAAAGGGTCTAAGGGTTTAATATTTATTTGTGCCGAAGAAGTCAGTTCGATTGATTTCTCAGGGTTGCTGTAATCTATGGATATGATCTGCCAGTTATAATCGCCATCTTCATCTTCTTCGCCATCTTCATTATAATCACCTTCGCCGGGACCTATATAAACAAGCTGGCGGATTTTGGGATAGAAATCAAGATTTCGAAGGCGGTATCTGGCAGCAAGGCTGATCATTCTGCTCAGACTACCACTATAATTTATTTTCGCCAAGTCGTATTCTGTTGTCAGGCTGTCAGTTATTTCCCGATGTGCCAGATCAAACTCCAGTTGCTGCCTGCCCTGGCGATATTTAGTGAGTATTCCGACAGTTCGGCTGATTTTTCGTGGCAGGCTCTGCGAACTATCTGTTATCACCTGTTCCCAATAGAGCTTACTATTTGCGGACTTGAAATCTGTTTGCAGGTAACCGAAGTCACGATCTTTGGAAAAAGTGTGTTCACCAGTGTTTTTCTCCTGCCTGCCTATCTCATATCCCAGCTTGAATTTGCCGATCTTATAAGCTGCTGCTGCTTCCTGACTGATAAAATTACTGACTTGCTCTGGCATTTCATTTTCCCAGGTCAGGTAGCGGTATTTGCTTTCAGGTAATAACCCAGATTGCTTTGTTTCGCAGCCTGCAGCAAGATATTTCTGGATATATTCATCTCCGGCTTCCTGCTGTCTCAGGACAATTTTCGGTTTAATTATTTGCCAGAAATCTGCCCCAGCTTCGAGGCTGACCTGTTGCTTAGCCAGAGTATCCGGCAGGATATCGGTCTCATAGTAATCTACGGCAGAAGATAGAGGATCAAAGGTAAATAATTCCGGGGAGTTATTTTTCCAGTTGAGCTTGATAAGGGGACGGATGTCGCCCTGTTTTTTTTCATACTTAATGCCGGCGGAACTTGCCCATCCCAGGTTATCATCATCATCACGCTCAGATAACGTGTTGTGGTCATCGCTGCTGAGCAGAACTTCGCCTTTTAATTCCAGATTACCATATTCCCAGCAACTCCAGAAACTGTAATTTCCCTGAGCTTCCGGGGCTTCCAGTTTCGTTCCGGGTAAATAATCTCCCAATCCTGCCCCGGCATAGACATAAAAAGTGCCGTCATCTGAAAGAATGTAATCACCTCCCTGAGAGTAATAGAAGCTGAGATTATAAGTTCCGGTAGAGTCATAGCCCACATATTGATACCAGCCCTCTGCGGTGAGTATATATTCACCCAGTCCTTTTTCAGTTTCATATATCCCGCTGCCGAAAGCAGCCCCGTCTCCTGCCTGCTCCAGGCTATCAAGATCACTGGAGGAAAATTCCTGCGTCAAAGGATTATCCGCATCGTCTGAGCGATAATATACAGCAGAACCTATTGACCAGTTATCGTTGATAGCCCACTGGCTGTCCTGTAGAAATATCTGTTGGCGGAAGGTTTCATCGCTGTATTGATAAGTGGCATATATCTTATCGCTGGAGCTGACGAAATATTTCTCTGTAAAAGTGAGACTTCCCTCGGTATAATCAATTGTGTAATCATCACCTCTCTGCAATTCAGAGCCATTAAGATATATTTTCTCAGAGCCAGGTACGATCAAAGCTTCACCGCCATAGTCATTACTAAGCCAGTAAGGACCCTGCCTGCCGTCAATACCGCTGAGTTGAATAGAAGCATTTTGAGCTCTAGAAAGAGCTGCTGCAACGGTGATACGGCTATCCTGACCCCATCTCGCCTTGACTCCTTCAAAATAGGAATTGAAATCCATAAATTCCGAATTTGTGAATTTATGCTCAAGATCGCCAAATCCCAGTTCATAACGTTTTCCGAAAATCCTGATATAGATTTGATCGAGATTACTGATCTCACGAGAATCACCTTCCGGCGTGATAGGCGACTCACTGTCCGAAACCTGTGCCTGAATATTTACATCGTCACTAAGTTTACCGCTGATACGCAGAAAAAGACTCTGATTCAACTGGAAATCTTCATCATCGGTCACGGATATTGTCACAGTTTTATTACCTTTCACCAGAAGTTCCAGAGGTTTATATTCCGTTTTGCGGATACGTCTTTTCACTTCGGTGGTATCGGACTTTGTCAGAAATATTTCTTCATAATTAAAGTATTTATTACGTAACTCGGCGGGGAAAACCGCATACTCGATGTTAACCTGCGGATAATAATGCAGAAACCTGATACTTCCCTGTTGATGATCCAACAGATAATCAAGACTATCCTGCAAGGTCACTTGATCATATATAATGCTGACCGAACCGGCGATCACCGGCTTTTCCGAAAGATATATCAGCTCTACGCCAGGTTCTATTTGTATGATCTCTTCACGCCACAAGGGAGAAAAATAGTTATAACCTGAAAGTAATGTAATACTAAATAGCACAAAAGCGAAACTTTGGATGAATTGCTGGTTTCTCAATCTTAACCTAGGATTCTCAAATTATCAGACTGGAGGTTCAATTCGCAGGTATCTCCTAAGCAAACATCAGGAGACTGAGTGCCATAACCAGCATTCCCGCCAGTAAACCATAGATCGTGAGATGATGATGACCGAATTTCTCGGCGGCTGGCAGCAGTTCATCAAAGGATATAAAAACCATAATGCCGGCTACCATGGCAAAGGGAATGCCAAAATACTTCTCTAAATTGATTACAGATGATAATAACAAATATCCGATAAAAGCACCAAGTGGTTCGGATAATCCAGATAAAAAAGACCAGAAAAAAGCTTTCTTACGGTTGCCCGTGGCATAAAACAGAGGAACTGAGACGGCAATTCCCTCCGGTATATTATGGATTGCAATGGCAACGGCAATTGAAATCCCCAGTTTAGTATCGCTTAAGGCAGAAGTAAACGTGGCAAAACCTTCGGGAAAATTATGGATCGCTATTGCCAACGCTGAAACCAAGCCCATACGTTTTAGTTCCAGAGGATCAGGTTTGTGGTTCATTTCTTCTATATCATGCATCTCATGCGGGTTTTCGTAGGATGGTATCATTTTATCTATCAAGGCTATGATCAGCATACCCATAAAGAAGGATAAAACTGTTACCCAATAGCCATTACGGGCACCCATCGTGGCACATAAAGAATTCCGGGATTTGACAAATATCTCGATCATAGAAATATAGATCATCACTCCGGCGGAAAACCCCAAAGCCAATGATAAGAACTTCTGATCCGTCTGTTTGGTAAAAAATGCCAGAGCACTTCCGATGCCGGTGGATAATCCGGCAAAAACGGTCAGACTTAGAGCAAAAAGGACATTATGTTCCATAATTTTCCTCTAATAAAAATTTACCGTCCAACTCTTGAGTTTCTTTTCATGATAATTAAACCTGGCAGAAAATATCCTGTCCTGATCGAGCCAGGGCAGAAATACCTGATCACCTTCCCATAAATTCAGTTCCAGCAGACGGTCGTTTTCTATCCAGGCAAGTTCACCTTCAGGCGAGTCTATCAAATCACCAGAAAATTCATCTATCAAATACACAAAGACGTACCAGTCGTCGATACCGTCAAACATGGGAAAAGTGATAACTCCCTTCAGTTTCATACAGGTAACGTCCAGTCCTGATTCTTCTCTCACCTCTCTGATCACGCAATCTTCCGGCGTTTCGCCTGCTTCCAGTTTGCCGCCTAAGCCGTTCCACTTGCCGCGATGTGTATCATTCGGCTTGCGATTACGATACAGCATCAGCGTCCGATCAGTTTGGCGCAGATAGCATAATGTCGCCAGTTTCATTCTTCATCGCTGGCTAAAGGCATCAGTATCCATAAGAGGATATAGACTGGAATACCAATTCCACCTGCTAAAACGATGATGATCAGAAATAAACGGATAACGCTAACATCCCATTCCAAATATTTGGCGATGCCTCCGCACACTCCTGCCAGTATCTTATCCTGATTATTTCGCTTAAGTGTATTGAAAAGCCCGGTCTTTTTTTCACTTGGATCGAAATCCAGTTCCGGTAATACGATCCAGAGTATGAAATAAAGCACAATCCCCATTCCTCCAGCAAAAATACTCAGCAAAAATACAGCTCTGACAATGTCCGTATCTATACTCGTGGACTCTCCCAGCCCTCCGCATACACCGGCAATCTTCCGGTCATGTACTGAAAGATGTAATTTCTTCATATTCTGCTCCTTGAAAGTTTCTTACTGTTTAATCTCCTATCTAGCACCATATTTGTCAACTGAAACATTTCTGCCGTAGCATTACTTCCTTCTTTTTTGTAAAGTTAGGTTAAATCAAGAGTCAAGTTTAGAACATTGAACCAGAAATTGATTTCATTGTATCCAGACAATCCTGGTTTGGATTGTTATAAATCAAAGAATTATTAACCGCGAAACACGCTAAAACCGCGAAATGGGAATTAATGATAATAAATGAAATGGTATTTGTATTTATGAAACCAGGTCAGTCCAGTTTTTTTCCCTAACTCCTTAATGATTTCTTTAACTGTGGAACATGTCCTGGCTCTTAAGAAGAACAACATAGCACAATCTGACATTTTTTTTGTTATATTGTGCTATGTTGTTATTCTCCTTACTAAAATTATAATGACTATCCGTACAGCTCCGCATAAGTAATTCCACTTGAATTTGCACAA
>CAZAHZ010000104.1:0-10970 GCA_964485055.1 uncultured Candidatus Cloacimonadota bacterium | reverse complement strand
CCTTTTTAATATTATTGTCAAGTTTTACGGAGACATTCGGATAGTCATTTTTTTTTATGTAAGGGTAAAGTGACAATCGCAGTTGTGCCCCGGTTTACATCACTTTTTATTTCCAGATTTCCCTCCATTTCCTTGATAATCCCGTATGATATTGCTAAACCTAGTCCAGTACCTTCACCAGGTTGCTTTGTCGTAAAAAATGGCTGAAACACCTTCTCCCTAATTTCAGGTTCAATCCCGCAGCCGTTATCAATTACTTTCATTATTGCCTGCTGGTTCTCTTTTCGTGTCTGAATAATTATAATTCCTTGAGTTGTTTTCACGGCATCTCTGGCATTGCTCATCAGATTTAAAATAATCTGCTCGAACTTGAATTGATTACCATAGACCGGAATATTATCTATTGTCAGGTCTATTTTGATCTTTATTCCCTGCTTCCGATATTGCTCACCCAGGAGATTGATCGCCTCAGTAACCGGATTATTCAGATTAAATTCTTCCATATTTCCTTCGGTCTGCTCTCTGGAAAAAGTTTGAATATGCTGTATCGTGTTCTTGATCCGGAAAATATTCTGAAAGATTTTGTTCATCTTCTTTTCCAGATAAACCCGATCGAGTGTCTTAGCTTGTATATGTAATAACACATTATCCATCGTAAACGACATAATATTGAGAGGCTGATTTATTTCATGAGCAATGCCGGCAGCTAATTCCCCCAGCGACGCCAGTTTTGATTTCTGAATAATCACCTGTTGCTGTTGATTTCGTTTATTCACTTCCTCTTGAATTCTCCTTTCCAGTTGCTCATTAATCCGGTTAAGTTCCTCAGTTCTTTCCGTCACCAGCACTTCCAGGTGATTACGATATTTTTCGAGCTCCTTTTTCGTATTATGTTTAAAAAGAGCAATTTCGATAGTTGCATATAGTTCTCTTTCGTCAAAAGGTTTCACCAGATACCCGTATGGATAGGTAAATTTCGCATTCTGTATAGTTTTGTCATCAGAATATGAAGTTAAGAACACAACGGGTAAATCATATTTTTCCTTGATGATCGCAGCAGCCTGAACGCCCGTCATCGCACCCTTGAGCCGGATATCCATCAACACCAATTCCGGCTTGAGGTTCTCAATATCATCCGCCACATTTTCCCCCCAGGCTTCAATTCCGCAGACGTCAAAATTAAATTTTTCGAGAGCCATCTTGATACTTTCCGCAATAATTCTTTCATCCTCAACAATCATCACTTTAATCTTTTCCATCACGCCGAAATCCCCGGGAAGGTGATAATGAATTCCGTCCCGTTAACTGAGTTTATGACAACTTTTCCCTCTAATTGATCTTGACCGAGCAGATAAACGAGTCTCATCCCCAGAGATCTTGTTTTATTGACATCAAAATCTTTAGGCAGCCCTATGCCATTATCTTTTATAATCAGAGTGTAACCCCTGAAAAGATCATTAGTCATCTTTATGCTAATAATTCCTTGAACTGTATCCCGGAAGGCATATTTCAGCGAATTCGTAATAATTTCATTGATAATTAGCCCGCATGGAATCGCCACATTGACATCGAGAAAAATCCCCTTCAGATCAAAATCAAAGTCAATATTATTCTCATGCGTAAACGTATTATATAGAAGACTCGTTAGGCTTTCCACATAATCCTGAAAATCAATTCTTGCCAGGTCATCAGAGCGATATAGCTTTTCATGGATCAGCGACATAGATTTCACTCTATGATAGCTGTCATCGAAAATACCAACCAGTTTATCGTCTTCGATATAATTCGCCTGCATTTTAAGGAGACTTGAAATCACTTGCATATTATTTTTTACCCTGTGATGAATTTCTTTCATCATGACGTCTTTTTCCTCAAGCGAAAGCTCCAGTTTTTCCTGAAATTGCCTTCTCTCGCTGACTTCTTTCTGTAGAGACAGGTTTAAGTTTGTCAATTCAGCCGTTCTTTGATCTACTCTAATCTCGAGATCATCTTTAATTTTCTTAAGTTCATATTCCGTCCTGGTTCTTTCCTTCACTTCATTTTTCAATGCTGTATTCACTTTTGATTTCGAATAATTCACCCAGATCATTAAAAAGACCATAATAGCCAGAGACATCAACCCTATCCAGAGCCTTGATTTCTGTAGATTAAGGATCGTATTCTGTTTTTTTAGAATTTCGACCTCGAATCTTTTTTTTCCGACTTCATACCTGGTTTGCAGATCAGCGATATTCAATTCATAGTTTAATAGAGAATATTTAGTATAAAAATCCAATGCTTTTTTGAATTCTTCCTTTTCTGAATATAACTCCGCTAACTTGTAATAAATTTCTTTTATCAGAAATTTCTCATCCAGTCTCAAAGCAATATCGAGAGATTTGCTAAAGCTATTCACAGAAGAATCATATTTACTCAGAGTTAAATATAGGTTTCCGAGATTATACAATGATGTAATAATACCTCTCTGATTATTCTCCGATTTTTCCAGATTAAGGGAAGCAATATATTTTTCAATCGCCGGCGAATATTCTTTATTAATTTCCGCAATGACACCGAGATTATTTTCAATAGCAGCCAGAGCCGTGAGATGATTAAATTTCATTGCCATCACCCGATCTTCCCTGTAATTCTGATTTGCCAGTCTTGATTTTCCCGAAAGGAGCAGAATATTTCCAATTGACACCGAAATCTTCACCTGACTTGAAAAGTCTTTAATCTGGGAATAAATCTTCATAGCAGCCTGATAATCTCTTAAAGCTAGATCAAATTTCTCCATTTTCCCGTTTAAAAATCCTCTAAAGCTTAATCCATCGGCATAAACCCATTTATTTTTATTAAGGTCCGCATATTGTAGCATGAGATTAATATTTTTCTGAGCTTCGGCAAAATCCCCCAGTTTATAAAAGGCAATCGCTAGATTATGCCAGATTAAGCCTTTTCTGAAGTTAATGTTGTTTTGATCTTCAATATCAATAGCCTGAAAGTAAAATTCCAACGACTTTTGATAATCCTCAAAGTGAAAAAAGACATTCCCAATCTTGATAAGTTGATCAGAAATATCTTTAAAATCCCCCTGACCTTTTATCAACTCATAAGATTTGAAAGCATATTCCAGAGCCTGATCCTGATCCCGGGTTTGAACCCAGACTTTTGTCAAGCCATCATAAATCTCCTGCAGTTCCTTTTTTTCCCGAAGTTTTATTATAATATCTTCTGCATGCAGATATTCACTCGTTGCCTTTTCATATTCCTCCATCTTAAGGTATGTCTCAGCCAGAGTAATATAAGATATCACCATCCCAAAATCAATATTTGCTTCTTTTGAAACCTCCAGAGCCTGATTCCCATATTCTAAACTCTTCTCAAAAGACTTTTTCCAACTATCACGAGCTAATTTATTCAGGATATACATTTTCTTTTTGTTATTTGCTTTATCCAGAATACGCTCTGGATGATCTATATATTCCTGAGGTAAAAGAACTTCCGGTATCTTAAATGCTTCTGCATAGACCCCGGACTCTTTGATCGTGATTGCAGTATTGATCTCTTTCAAGGCAATATCAAGGTTGACTGCCAGAACTAAGCTGACACCGATTAGAAAGCATAAACTTATACAAATCCGCTTAGAATTCATAATTAATCCTATTTACTATAAATTTTTGATTTCATCTATCAGGTTTGCGTTCTCCAGAAAACTTTTTCCCTTAGATATGATTATTACTTTTCCACTGATTGTGACATTTTTACCAAAATGGACATCACCTGTTACTGTCAATCCCTCACAATTCTGCAAAGAGGGGTATCCCTGTTTAAACCTTTGCTCAAAATCCTGGATGGTCTTATAATACCTGTCATCAAGCTTTATCTGGGGTGCTTTATCTTTTCCTTCCCTCAGCCCTATCATCCAGTTATCATCAAGCACATAAGCATCTGAACGGACAGCCAGAAATTCATTGGTTGTTTTTACTGGTGCAAAGCGTTCCCGATTAATTGCTATTGCCTGACTATTCTCAAAAACGTTTATTGCTGCTCCCATAGCTGTTTCCAGTTGGACAAAGTTGACACCGCCTTCGGTTTTATGGTTCATTATCGGAGTTAACTGAATAAAATTATTATTCTCGGCTAATTTATCAGAAAGTGCTGCCAGATTCAGCCAGATATTATTTGTATTAAAATATTGAAAGTAATTGATATCCTGAAATTGTTCAATTTCATTATCCGGGCATTGAGCTGTTTCGCGTAATTTCAGCCTGCCGTTCTTGTCCCGTGCCAGATGTCCTCCCTTTTTATCCATTTCTGTTCGATGACAGACTTCCATTATGAAGGGAACGTCATTATTTGCCAGGTATTGCAGTATCTTTTCATCAGCAATTGCTCCCAGATTGTCAGAATTGGATATAAATATATATTTATAACCTTTATCCAGCAGCAGATCAAGTAATCCAGTATGTTTAAGAACCATATATATTTCCCCATGACCAGGCGGATTCCAGTTATTTTTATTATCTTTATTATTGAGTGGCTCAAGTGACTCTTTATTTACCTTGGGAAATTTATTTTGTAAGAAATCAAGAGGAATTCCCTCTATATTCAAGCTCCTGTATTTATCAAGATAAGACAGAGTGTCAGCACTGGTATTAAAACTATTCATAAATAGCAGAGGTATATTGATATTTTTCTGCTGTCGCTGATGGATTATCTGATTGGCAATTATATCCAGAAAGGTATAGTCATCTTTCACTTTTAAGAGTGATTTGGCTTTATCAAGCCCCATTGAAGTTCCCAACCCACCGTTGAGTTTGAGTATTACCAGTTGTTCCCAGGGTGCGACCCCATTCTTGGATAGGTCAGCATAGTTGATGATGCGGTCATCTCCTGGTTTATCTATTTCGGTGCTGGTTAATTTTCCTTTCTCCCCTGCTGCCAGTTTATCATATAAATACTTAAATGAAGCGACCACTTTTTCGTCAATTCCTTCCGAAAGCATCATCTGCCGGAACAGCTCGAATTTATTCGACATTGTTCTTCTCACTGATATTGATTGTTGATTGAATAGAGATGTTTTTATCCCTGTTCAATTTCCGGTTTTGATTTACGATCAATTCACTGAGCAAGCCCAGAGAAAAAAACTGCAATCCCACCATGATCATCAGAATAGCCAGGAACAACAGCGGTCTGTTTGAAAGTGGCTGATTATAAAATATCTTGAGGATAGATAAATATAAGGCAGTCAAAAAGCCAATGATGGTTAACACCGCACCAATATTGCCAAAAAGATATAAAGGACTACGGGAATAATGCGTGAGCAGTTTCACGGTCAGCAGATCCAGAAATCCCCGGAAAAATCGCTCCCAGCCGTATTTGGAATTTCCATATTGACGGCTGCGGTGTTCTACAACTATTTCTGCTACTTTAAAGCCGCGTGAATGTGCCAATGCCGGGATATAGCGATGCATCTCCCCATAAATGTCCAGTTCGCAGATCACTTCTTTGCGATAAGCTTTATAACCACAATTATAATCATGAAGTTTGAGACCAAATACTCGAGATGTGATAAAATTAAAAAACCGGGAAGGTAGTCTCTTGGATAATGGATCATGGCGTTTCTTTTTCCAGCCCGTTACCAGGTCATATCCTTCTGACAGTTTCTCCAGAAATCGTGGAATTTCGATGGGATTATCCTGCAAGTCTGCATCAATAGTGAAAATAACTTCCCCCGTGGCATAATTGAAGCCACTCTGTAACGCTGCTGCTTTTCCCAGGTTCTTGCGGAATCTGATCACTTTGATATTGGCATCTTTGGCTGCTAGATCGCTCATCACATCAAAGGTGCTATCTGTGCTGCCATCTTCTATGAATATGATCTCATATTGATGTTCGCCCCGATTACTTATTATCTCGTTATAAAGTTGTCCGATGCTTTCGGATTCATTATATGCCGGAATTACAAATGATAATTTCACCTTTATTACCGCCTTATTACATGAAAATGATACTGCTGAGATACATGAATATACCAGAGATCAAAGGTATCTTGAAGTTATCATCAAACCCGATATTCCATGCTTCTGCTATGGTGGCGATGAGAGCCCCCACCATCAGTGTTCCCAATGATAAACCTAAATGATAATCAAAAATATAATACAATACCCCAAAAAGAAAAGTTCCCAGAAAACAGGCTATACTGCCTTCCACACTTTTCTTTTGACCCGGAAGTTTCCTTTTACCAAAACTCATACCCACCATTGCTGCCAGTGTATCGCCGATTGCCAGAAAAGATAAAGCCATAAAGGCTATGTTTCCCGGAAATATCGCAATGCAGAGCACTGCTGAAACCATTACATATACTGCTCCGGTAAAATATACTAATTCATGCTTCCTGAGGATGATACCAAATAAATTCTGATAAAATTTCTTAAATGTTCGATGCTCTATACGGAAAGTCTCAAAAAGTATTACCGCTACAGTAATTGGCAATAAGACAAGAAAAGCATTTTTTCGATTATAGTGAAACAGATATTTATAGATAAGCGGAATAGCGATTGAGCTTATGTGTATTGACTTTCTGAATACCTCTGAATTTTTTATCCGCTCCATTGTTTTGCCATTTAAGAATAATTGTTCATCTGATATTTATTTTAACTTCATTTTACTAATTACAAGAGCCTTGGCTATTTCTGCCATTAATAGTGGATCACCTTTCATTGCTTCGGTAAATAGCTTGCGGAGACTGAATTCGTTGGGTGGTATTTTTTTACACACCTGCACCAGTTTATTAAATTTTGCATCATCCATTTTCATGAATTTCTCTTTTATGGAGTACATCGTCTTTTGGATATTACCTAATTTATTATCCCATTCTTTTTTATACTTCATTAGGAATTTTTTACTATGATCTCCGCTTTCTATTGATTCCGCAGCCACCTTTCCAGCAATTCGTGCCGCTATCATTGCCTGCACTATTCCGCCACCAGTCATGGGATTTACCTGTCTGGCTGCATCTCCCACCAGCATGATATTATCTTTGATATATTCCTTTAATCCCCAGGCTGTGGAAACTCCTCCGTAAACCGTATAATTGACCTGAGCTTCTGGATAATATTGCTCCATGAATTCATCAAGGTATTCCTTAGGTCCCTTATTCTTTGCCAAATCTCCACTGATGCCAATACCGATATTTGCTGCATGCTCTCCTTTGGGGAATATCCAGATATAACCTCCGGGTGATATCTCTTTCCCAAAATAAAAATGACAGGTATCTGAAGCAAATTCCGCTCCACTTACTGTATATTGCACGCAGGTATCAATATCATTCAGTGCCAGACATGTATCCATCCCTGCCCACCTGCCAACGCGTGATTCCACGCCGTCAGCACCAATAACAATCGAACAATTTGCTGTTTTGATCTCGTTATTATGCCTGTATCTTACTCCGATGATACTTTTATCAGAAAATTCCAGTCCGAGCGCATCCGCTTTGGTCAGCATTTTTGCTCCCGCACGGATTGCCAGATTACATAGCTCTGTATCAAATATCCGCCGTTCCAGAACATAGCCTACACCATTATTATGCATGTACGCTTTGTCACCATCAGGTGAATGCAGACAGGCAACGTCTATTTTCGCTGCTATCCATTTCTGGTTGATCTCGATAAATGGCGTGATCCCATTATGCGATACCCCTTCTGCACAGCGTACCGGTATTCCTGCTTCCCGGTCTCGTTCTAACATCAGCACACGGACACCTTTCTCAGCAGCATACCTGGCTGCTACGCTACCACCGGGACCTGCTCCAATGATCACTATGTCATATTGCTCCAGTATCATTTTTTGCCTCCACTTATTGCTCTTGCCGGGCAAACTTGCTCGCAATTTCCACAATAAATACAAGTCTCTTGATTGATTGATACGGAAAATTCACTAACAATGATCGCATCTGCCGGACATACGGCTACGCATGTTCCACATATATCGCAGAGGGCTTTATTGATCTCCAATTTTAACTCCTAAACTTATTGTTTGTCAAGGGATTCTCTGTAATCTACTATGTAAAATGATGATCCCCTGAAATTAAAGACTATGTCATAGTTTTTATGAGGTGAAAGCATGCCTCCTTCACCAAATGAAAGGCTGCCCCCATCACGTACCGGATTATAATTCCTGACTAGAAATAACGGCTCAGGATTCCCCTCTCCAAAAGGCTGAAAGGATGGTATATCTATCTGGACAAAACTGAGCAATTTGTTGATTTGGGCAGGGTCCAACACACAATCAATATTTAATTTACGGTTTTCCAGTATTGACTCCCGATGCGATTCCGCATATTTCTTGAATTGAAGCATAAAATCATTAAGATTTTTTATTTCCATGGAAAAACCCGCTGCCTTTTGATGACCTCCAAATTGGATCAGCAAATCCTGAAGACTCTCAAAAGCTTTAATGAAATCAAAGCCATCTATTCCACGCACCTCGCAAACCATTAATTCTGCTTTATTCTTTAAAAATACCGTAGGTATCATATATAATTTGCTGATAGTAGATGCACACAAACCCAGATATTGATGGGGTATTTTATTGTCTTCATCATAATGAAGAAAATAAAAATCATCATCACTTAGGGTCAATAAATCAAGATATTTTCTGACTTCACTTAATAGCTTTTCGCCAGCATTACGTTTTTTGATCAATGATTTGACGATCTGGCTTTTGTAAATCTTGGGTGAGGTCAGAAGACGAAAGGCAGAATTATGACCGTCTGCTTCTCGACCATTAGATAATAATTTGATCAAATAACGGAATATTGCCATTCGTGAAGCAAAATCTCCCGGAAACCAGAAGTACTTGTTCAATAAATCCAGCGTGTCATCGTCAAATTCATACCAGTTCTCGATCACTTCTTTCACTAATATTCGGTTTATACCTATCAAGGGTACTTTGTCAGAAATTGTGCCCACTGCTACCCAGAATAAATAACTCGGATCGGTTACTGTATTAATTATTTCAGCTATTTTTTTGATCAGAAAAAAGGTGATGCCTACTCCTGCTAACATTTTAAAGGGATATTTACAGTCTGACTGCTTGCAATTTATTATGGCATAAGCTGCCGGCAATATCTCCGGGGCTTCATGATGATCAGTTATCACCACCTCACAACCCATTTCGTTGAGCATCTCTACCTGGTTAACAGACGATATTCCACCATCTACCGTGATTACAAGAGATATCTTACGGTTTTTTACTTCCTGGAAAAACCCCTTCTGCATACCGTGATTTTCCAATATTCGATTAGGTATGTAAGCATAATGATCCTGAAAACCAAGCTTGCTGAAAAAATCAAATAGTATGTAAGTTGACGTGATACCATCAATATCATCATCGCCAAAGATCATTATCCGTTCTTTATGCTTCAACGCTTTGATTATACGCTGAGCGCCCTTCTCCAAATCCTTGATTAAACTTAAATTCGGGATGTCCTTCAATCCTGCATAAAAATATTCCTCTTGAATATTGCGGGTATTGACTATCTGGTCAAAAAAACTCAAGTTATCCGAATTAGGGATATTCCAGTGAAATCTCATTGTGTGTCTTCTTTCACTCCCATTCCCGGATCTACCTTGGGTATATCGCGATCTGCAGTTCGTTTCGGCGTTTTCTGGAATACATCAAATCCCGTGACTCCAATTATCAATTGCAGGGACGCGTCTTGATAACCTGATTGTTCATGATTGCCTCGAGTAAGATACCTGATCGCAAAATCAAGCTTGCGTCCCGGAGAATCAAGCTGTATTGTGCTGCCGGCTGATAACATCATTTCATCTATCTCTTTTCCATCACTCTTAAATGGTAATTTACTCCAACTGGCTCCTAACCTGAATGGGATGCTCTCATACCATCTTCCGTAGCCTGCTATGGGATCATAAGATATTCCACCGGCTATTCGCCAGGAATCTTCATAGCGATCCTCTGTCTGTGACCAGAAGATTATATTGCTCTCAAGATTTAGCTTTAAGGTATTACTGAACATATAAGTAACTCCACCCTTGATGTTTTCAGGTACTTCATAAAGATCGGCATCTGTCTGAAGTGTATCTTCCTCTGGAGAAAAATTATATCGGTAAATTAAACTGCCATTTAACATGGCTGAAGGCTCATAAGATGCTCCCAGAGAAAATTTCCCGATCGTCTTGCTGACACCTAATTTATAACTGACACCACTGTATGTCTTTTCATATTCATATTTGCTGTCTGTAAATTCTTTGTCTTTAAAATCAAGACTCCAGTAATTTATGTGATTACCAAAATAATATACCATTGAGAAACCTATATTCAGATAACTGTTTTTGAAAGCATAATGACACGATGTTCTGTATAAATCCTCGGTCTTGCGAATTATCTCATCGTAAACCAGGCTGTCGCCACCCGCAGTTGAGGTTAATCCATTTTGGCATATATATAGATTCCCTGAATAAACCGTACTCAGTGATATTCCTATACGATGATCCTTTATCGGCACTGCCAACATAAAGAAAGGTAAATATAATTCATCATCCCGGTAAGACTCCGTTTCACTTTTATACCAGTAATATCCCATATTAACCGCTGTTGATAAAGTTACTTTATTAATTGATACAAGCAGGCTGGGGTTATCCTGATTGCAGTTTATCCGACTTAAATCAGATATACCTGTATCACCCATTCCCAGTCCATAGACGTCATTCCCATAAGATTGCAGCGGTGTACCAAGCGGGGAAAAAACTGAATTACCGGAAAGGAATATCCCTGTCATTAATAAGAGTATAAGAAATTTGACTTTCATTATTTTTCCTTCTATTATTACTTTTCTTCAATACTTACCAATTTCAGATTTCACCACAGCTTGTCAATTCATTATCAGTTACACCCTGACACCCCCCCGAGAGACTGTTCAATTTTTATTATGTATTTATCCCCGATAGGGGATATATTTGAAT
>CAZAHZ010000103.1:0-10986 GCA_964485055.1 uncultured Candidatus Cloacimonadota bacterium | reverse complement strand
CCTGGGTTAATGAAAATAACTAATTAGGGTTTATATAAACATGATAATCTGTGCTCACCGGTAAGTATGGTCGGGATTGCAGTGCAGGAATAACCAAATTGCATTTCCACCGGCTGACGATATGGCAGCAGATCCGACAGAAATTCTCTATCCTTGAGTACTTCCCAGCCCATGGCATCTATAAACATAAATATAGTAATATTTTTTTTCATTTCATACCCCTATAACATTTAATTAATAACTTAATATGGTTACTTTTTTTGACAAGTAAAAACTAATTTCTGATTCTTCTGGTATCTTTATTTAACGGCAATCTTTTCTCAATAATATTTCCATCACCATCTCGGTTATCTGCCTGATCTTAGTCCAATCGAATAACTGCTCATCAAAATAGATCACCTTACCATTCCGGTCAACAACAAGCATATACGATTCCCCATCCCGGAAATTGTAAGATTTTTTGAGAACTCCATCCCAGTCTCCCCAGATACGGAATTCATACTCCTTCGATTTTTTCACCAGCGATCTCTTCCAGAAAAAACGGTTGAGCATATTTGTTTCCACACAATCAATCACTTGCACAATTGCTACTAAATTCTGTTCTTCAGCTGTTAAGGCATGGTAATGCATAAATAACTGCTTCTTGAATTCATTATTCTGCAAAAATGAATCTTTATGGTCATAAAAAAAGAAAATTACCTTGTTTCGCAGCTCATCACTGTTCAAATATTTATTATCTCCCGATTCCAGAAAAAACGGCGGTATCCTGTTCCCGACAGTAATTGAAAATAAATTAAAGCTCATTAAGATTATTATTATCAGAGCAACAACAAACTGTTTCTGCACTACAACCCCACACTATTTTCTTTAGTTCAAAAAACGACAGGCACAATAATAGTGACAAGCAAAAAAATTACTGATGATTTACAAAAGAGTCGGATTGTTCTTTCACTTGACATTATAACTTCTTTCACTTTTTTGTCTGATAAACACCGAGCAGATACTCCTAAACCGGCTGGCAGGGAGCTCTGCCGACGGGTATATCCGGAAACAGATATGCCTCCCGTGCTTGGAAAGGTGAGAAATACAACTTCATATCTCCCCTTTCTGCCTAAGAATATTTTTTAGGAGGAAGTATGAAGAAAATCATGCTGTCAGGACTTATCGTGTTATTTGTCCTGCTTTTTTTTAATGCCTGTAGTGAAGATGACAAGGACGACAACGGCACAGAACCGCAAATCAGCTATGCTTATTCTCTTGACCAGTTTGTTCCTGTTGATGCCGTCTCTGACCTTATCGTGCACACAGATGAAGATTCTATCGAATGTCGGGATTTATTCTTTTTCCTGCCTTTGGCTGATGATGGTTTCAGTCCCCGTTCCCACGATTATGACGATCTTGACTGGACAGACTGGATACAGGGTTTTTATATCCCTGACTGGGATAACCGGATTTTCTTTTCGCAATATGACTCGCAGGGCATAGGAGCATATAACGTGAAAGACATGGAATCAGTCTGTGTATTCAGAGGAGTTAAGTCAATAATTAACGACACGTTAAGCGTAGTATTTGAATTTAATGCCATGACTACCGAACAGGTGGAAAATTATGACGGCATTATGGAAGATGCCATACCACTTGCCAGCTTTATCCCACCACATGTTACATTGATGGACTCCGTAGCTTTTACAGCCGCAGATATAAGCGGTTACACAAAGATGTATTATCCTGAAGAGATCGAAGCCGGTTACTGGCTGGTGGATTCTCAGAAAACAATCTTTCCTGATCTTAACTTGCCCAATTCCAAAAAGAAATTCAAATTCCTCAAATCCCTGCAATTTTACGGAGAATTCCAGGAAATTGGAGAATATGACAATGTAAATCTGGCTGCCGAAGCTGATGCTGATTGGTCATTCACCATTCCGGAAGACCTGTCCCCTTATACAGGAATTCCCTGGGAATAGGCATGTCCGTCCTGACAAAATTCAGTTCCCGTGATTTACTCTATATAGCAGTTATGAGTGCCCTGGGGCTGGCGATCAAACCAGTCGTCACGCCTCTGGTGCATTTGATCTCTGCTCCTTTATTAATTCCTGGCGGTTCATTGGCGGGAGGACTCTATCTGCTCTGGATGGTTTTGCTAATCTGCCTGGTTCGCAAGTCTGGTGCAGCACTGCTGATGGGTATTGCTCAAGCGCTTGTGATGGTGGGACTTGGTTATTTTGGCTCGCATGGAGCTGTATCACTGATCAGTTACACTTTTCCCGCCCTTGTCCTTGAACTTGTCTGGCTGATCTTCCATGATCCGGATTCGCCCGTTACTCATGCCCTGCTCTGCGCTTCTGCTAATATCACCGGCGCTCTCATTGTCACTCAACTGGTAATGCGGCTTCCCCTGTTGCCCACAATTCTCTCTCTCATAGCAGCAGCCATTTCCGGTATTATCGGAGGAATATTATCATATAAACTTTATTCGGAATTAAAAAAATACCGGCTTATATAGGCAAAAAACATGAAAAAAATAACTGCTGTATTTATTATTCTATCATTCCTGGTGAGTCTGACTGCTCTAAAACTCAAGAATGACACTGTAATTCAAGAACTTGATTTCTCATCTCTCACTCTTGCCCAGGCTCAAGAGCTGGTAACCGAGAAGGAAAAAGACGGGAAATTAGAGAAACGGCTCTGGCAGGGCATCAGACTTCAGCAATTGCTAAGGGATAACGGCATTAAGCAGTATGACCAGATCAAATTTACTTCTGTTGATAATTACCTGGTGCGTCTCTCCAGAGACGAGATCATTGCTAATGATCCTCTGATTGCTATATATCTCAATGGTCAGAGGCTGGAAGAAAATTGCCGGCTCATTATTCCCGACATACCGGGCATGTACTGGATACGCAATATTAATCTGATCGAAACTGAGCAAAATCCTCAACTTGATCTCCCCCACACCCTTTTCTTTGCCGAACCTTATTTAAATCAACTCACCATCACTACAGATCCCCAGCCATTCATTGAGGTTGAAGGTTATTATCTCACTCAGCTTCTGCAAAGCCTTGTGCCTGCATTATCCGGTCAATACCTGCTCATCAGCAGGGACGGGATATCTCATCTTCTTGACTATGACGACTATCTCGCCCAGGCTGTGCTGGTCAAATTAGAGAGTGGCTACACCCTCCAAAGCCCCCAGATGCCCGGTGGCATGTGGATAAAGAATATCGCCTGTATCCAGAAGGGTGAAACTTTCATTATTTTCCGCTCGCAGTTTAATGACTGGCAGGAGATCAAATCTCTCACCGGCTGGCAGAATATTCCCGAAACCATCAAGGTCTATCAATCAGGTCAGAACTCATTAGAAGTATCAACCGCTTTTGATCTCACTCAACCTGAATGGCAGAATGCCCTCAAGATGGTCTGGTAATGAAAAACAGGTTATTATTTCTTATCGTAATCATTATTGGCTTACACCTGTCAGCAGGAGCACTCAAACTTACAGGTAATGTATCTTCAAGTTCAACGATTAACCAGAATGGTTGCTTTGCCCAATTACTATCTGAAAGTAATATTAAAGCAGATGCTGCTCTTTTCATTGGTGCTGACGGTACTGCAGCTCTTATAGAAAGATCAGCCTTTGATTTCATCTATCTGCATAATGACGCCACTGGCTGGAGCTCTGTCACCACCAGCCTGCCTCCTGTCTGCAGCATTAAAGATATTTCAGAGATTGCTCTTTGGCAGGCACTCTGGGATGTCACTCTCGAAATTGATCTCAATGGTAATTATAATCGCATTTTCACGCCTTTCACCTGGATAATTACCGATTTTAATTATACTGCTGCTTCTTCAAAGAACGGTTTCCATGCAGAAAAATATATTCGCACCCAAAATCCTCTGCCTGCTTTTTTTGCAGGGGATTTCAGCATTAAATTTAGCAGCGGTGATCATATTTCGACTTATTTTCAGCCTGATAAATTCAAATTTGACGGCTGCAATTTCTTCTATGACGATAAACAAATTATAAAAATTATTAAAGAATAATCATGAAAAATATTATTATCATTCTAATTATCCTCATTGTGCTCATGTTAACAATGTCCTGGTTTCTTAATCGTGGCAATATATATGCTGACGCCCTTTTCACCATTATCTCTCCACAGGAAAGAGAATTCCCTGTTACCGAGTTCCCTTCGTCTGCTCTCCAGAGTGTCACAATTGCTGCCGGAGATACACTCTCAGCTATTCCGCTCAAATATTTTCTGCAGCCTTTTCTCAAAAATACGGACTGGCATCAGCTTATTTTTCAATCCAGAGATAGTGGACAACTCACAATTGACCGCCAGGAACTCGATAAACTCTTCCTGACCTTAAATAATAAAGACGATGAAACCTGGCTCCGCCTGGTTATTCCTTCCGATGATTTTCATCAGCGCTGGCTTAAATATATTGTCCGCATTCAACTGAAATGAGCCTGCTCCAGGTCAATGACCTCTGTTTCCGCTATCCTGACCAGTCTGAATGGCTGATCTCAGAACTATCGCTTTCGATTGAAATGGGCGAGATCATTGCCATCACCGGTGACAGCGGTTCCGGCAAAACCACTCTTCTCTTCCTGTTGTCAGGTGTTATTCCCCGTCACCGCTCAGGTGAGATCAAAGGCGTCATAAATCTCGCTGCTGCTGATCACCAGAATGACTTCCTGGCTCAACTTGCTCCGCACATCTCGCTGGTCATGCAGCATCCAGATGAACAGATATTCTTTCCCACGGTTGAGCAGGAACTCGCTTTTGCTCCTGAAAATCTCTGCCTGCCGGTCAGCGAAATTGAAAGCAGGATACAATATGCCCTGAAAATCCTTAATATTGCGGATATCAGGTATTCCCAGACCGATCAGCTCTCCTTTGGTCAGCAAAAACTCGCAGCTCTCGCTGCCATACACACACTCCAGCCCGAAATTCTTCTCCTTGATGAGATCAGCAACGGTCTGGCTTCCGAGAGACTTAATGATGTCTCGCTGCTCATCAAAGAATATGCTGCTTCCGGTAAAGCTGTGGTTCTCGCGGATCACGACCAGAATCTCATCGCACTTGCCGATAAAATTATCAAGCTCAGTTGATCATGAATAAAACTGTTTCCTTGAAGAACTTCTCCTTTACCTTCCCGAAAAAGGCTCTTTTTAGTGATATAAACCTCGATCTTTCCCTTTCAGGCATTCACCTGCTCACTGGAGCAAACGGCTCAGGCAAGACCACACTCTGCCGGATATTACTCGCACTCCAACCCGGTTTCTCAGGAAAAGTGCTAATTGACGATCTGGATATCACTGCCACTACTACGGAGTTTATTGCCGATAAAATTGTCTATCTCAAACAGTCCGCAGCCCTCAACCTGCTGGCTGCCACGCCCTGGCTCGATCTTGCTGTCTGGATAGACAAATTCTCTGCCACCTCGCATCAAGACGAAATTAGAGAAGCCCTCGATTCCTTCGACATTCTCGCTTTTCAGGATAAACCCGTCTGGGAATTATCCGGCGGACAACGCCAAAGACTGGCTCTATCGGCTCTGCTCCTGAATAATAATAAATTCTGGCTGCTCGATGAACCTGCTGCCGGACTTGACAACACACAGCAGCAGAAACTGAAAGCTTTGCTCATTCAACATGCTCCGCATAATGGAGCTATCATCATCACGCACCGCCTACAACTTTTTGCCGATATTGCCGATAATATCTACGAAATCAGTAATCAATCCCTGATCTTGAGGAATACATGAGAAATATTGTTATACTCTTTTTCTGTCTGCTGCCGGTTTTATTCTTTGCCCAGCAGCCGGACAGCCTTAAATCTCATCCTGCCCCCACTTACGAGCTTGAAGGGGTCAGCATAGTCGCCGAAAAGCCTACCCAGGCAATCGGTAAAATTGAAATAAAAACCTGGGATGAACGTGAAATTGCCAGTGAAACCAGTCTTGCCGATGCCGTTATTGACGTTCCGGGCATTAATATCAGCAAAGGCGGGAAAAACGGCTCTGATCTCAGTATCCGTGGCTTTGAAAAAGAAGACGTGATGATCATGCTCGATGGCAGACCAATTGGCGGAGGTTATTTTGATGCCGTTGATCTCTCCACTCTCCCCGTCTCGGAGATAAAGGAAATCCAGGTTATCAAAGGTCCTGCTTCCGCACTTTACGGCAGCAACACCATGGGCGGCGTAATCAATATCGTCTCGCAAAAACCCGATAACGATGCCTGGCTCAAAGCCCAGGTACTATTCCAGCGTAATAATACCAACCGTTTTCGTCTCTCCTCGGCTCACAGTTTTGATAATTTTGATTACCTGCTCTCGATTTCCCGTTATCATACAGATGGCTTTCCACTCTCCAAAGACTTTACTCCAGTTTCCCTCGAATACGGCGGTATTCGAGATCATTCTGCCCAGGAACAATATGATATGCAAAGCCAGTTCAATTTCCGGTTTCCTGACCTCAATCAGATTTCCGTTAATGCCTCCTATACCTGGATGGATGATAGAGAAATCCCGCAAGGTATCTATTCTTTTGATGACTTCCGGAAATATGTGGACTGGAAAAGATACCAGCTTGGCACTAATGGTCTCTTTCAGCTTGGCTGGAACCAGAAGCTTAATCTGAACCTTTATTATGACGGTTATGATGACATCTATCAGACCTTTGACGATCCCGAATATACCATCCTTAATTTGGATTCACACCTTCTGAGCTGGAATATCGGGGCTATTGCCAAATACACTCTCGAAGGTGATCATTACAACCTTATCGCCGGCTACCGCGCTGAAAGACAGGCTTATAAAAGACTGGATAATGACTTTTATACCGAGTGGATATCAAACTGGCAGTTACTTCAAAATCCTTTCCTGCAAGGTGAATATAAACTTGCCCCCTTCACACTCACTGCCGGAGCTGGCTTCTCACTATTCCACCAGCATCAGCGGGATAACTGGATTTTTCATCTCGAACCCTCTTTCGGGATATTCTGCCAGGATTCCCGTTTTGCCCAGTATAATATTGCTCTTTCCAATAATGTCAATTACCCCAGTATGCATGAGCTTTTCTCGGGTACAAAAGGCAATCCTGACCTTAAAGAAGAATCTGCCTGGAAATTTGAAATTTCCACGCAGCAGCCATTCACATTTGCTGCTGCCGCCGGAAATCTCGACTTTTCTCTATACTATAATATCGTGGATGATATGGTTGATCTGATCACTCTGCCCGACTATTCGCAGCAATATAATAATATTGACCAGGTGCAGAGTTACGGTCTGGAAGCTGCTTTCAAATGCAAATTCTTCTCCGAACACTGCTTCCAGTACCGCTACCTTGATTACAGCAACTTGAGTGACAGACCACTTAACGAAAATCCCCGTAATATTGTCTCCATCTCCGAAAAAATCATGCTGCCCTATGATATTTTCTTCGTCTATGATGCCTCCTGGCATGATATTTCCAGCAGCGAGAATCACATCCTTTTCGCCTACTGGCTCCATGATTTCTACCTCAATAAAACCTTCTCACGCTTCAAACTAAAAATCGGACTCGAAAATGCCTTCGACCAGAATTATCAAACTAAATACGCCTACCCGCAACCTGGTATGAATTTCGTGCTTTCATTGGAAACGAAGGTTTTTTAGTGAATAGTTAAAAGTGAATAGTGCGATGAAAATTCAAAATTCAAAATTCAAAATTAACCTCCGCTCCCTGCTTGTCATCGTTATCTGTCTAACCGGTATTTCTGTTGTCTATCAGGAGCCTGCTGTCCAGATCATCCTGCTTGCCATCACGTTCCTGCTTCTCTTTTTGCTCCGTCCTTCTGCTCAAGCCAGGCAACAACTGCTTTCCCGTATATCTAAAATCGGGAGAATTATCATTATCATCTTCATCCTGCAGTTGCTTTTCCGTCGCACCGGAAATATTATCTGCGAATTTGGTTTCCTGCGTATCACCGATACCGGTCTGAACTACGCTCTGGCTACTTCGCTCCGCTTCTTCCTTATCATCCTTGTTGCCGGATTGCTGATGGATTGTCCCTTTCAGGATTACCTTATCGCCCTTAATGCCTGGAAATTTCCCTACGAAATTGCCTTCATTGTCGCTGCCACCATCCACTTTCTCCCCGTATTCAAAAAGATCTTCCGAAATAAAATGGAAACCCTCGCCCTCCGCAGTATTTCACTCAAAAAACTCCCCCTCCGTCAACGCTTGAATGCCTTTAAAATCATGCTTCTCCCCATCCTCGCCAATGCTATCCACGATATCCAAAACCGGGCAATATCCCTCGAACTCCGAGCCTTCCGACTCCACCCCACCCGCACTTACCTCCATACTCAAAAACTCACCACTCCCGACCTGATCATTATTATCGTCACCCTCTTTCTAACAGCGATTACGCTGGTATTAAATTGAAAATGTAAAATTGAGATGCAAAATAAAGCAGTAAACTATTTTAGGACTGGACAGGATTTATGACCCAAATCTTATCCAGCACATTCCTGATTAATTCTTTTTGAAACCAAGACCAAGATGGTCTTGATACAATGTATCCAGACCTTTCCTGTCTGGGAAATAGCTGACTGAGAAGTTAATCAATAATGGTAATGAATATGAGAAATAGGCATTCTGAAATTAAAAAAGATTGACTTTGAGGATGAGAATTCGCAAAAAGCGAGGCAATGAAAACAGGGAAAATAAAGTTAGTAAAGAAATCTCGTGATAATAGAGCACAGGTAAATATGCTGCTTTACCAGTTTTTACTGGTAGCAACACCTTTTTTACTGGTACGCAATTTTCTGCAACAGGCGATTGGGATGCTCAGCCAGTGGTCTTATACTATTGCGGGTTTGCGGATACCGTATGTGTTAAGTGCAGTAATAGCATTTTTGCTGATACTGCTAATTTTGAATATCAGACGGTTCAAGTTAAAAGCAGTTTTAATATTTGCTGGTGTGATAATTCTGATGGGTATAGGTCAGAGTTTTACAGATTATTATTTTAACCACGATTTTTATGAATTGCAGCATAACTGGCATTATTTTGCTTATGGATTATTTGCCTGGATTTCGTATCTATATCATCGAGATAAAGGTCACTCGCAGGTGCGATATATCTGGCAGACCGTGTTAATGGGTCAGTTGATCTCAATATTTGATGAAACTGCCCAGATATTTATCAGTGGCAGAGTATTTGATGTCTGCGATATTGGCAAAGACCTTTGGGGTGCGATTGTAGGTATAATGGTAATTACAGCAGCAGTCAGCAGCAGTGGACAAAAATATAAATTTAAATTATGGCATAAAAATCCGGGAGAATATTTCCGGAATCCCTATTCATCTCTATTTCTGCTTATAGTTTATGGTTTCCTGTTCCTGGCAATCGGGTCATTATTGACTGAAACTAGGTATTTATTGCAGGTAATATTATGGACATTGGGAATATTTATATTACTAATGGTTCCGGTTTATTTTCTGCAGTATAAGATACCTCGAATAGTAATAATAATGCTGTTGGCAGGTTTAATTATTTTAAGTACGATCACGATCAGTAAAAATAGTCAGAATATCATAATCCAGAAACATCCGGGGTTAATGGAATGGCGTGGGATATCAGTACCTTATTTTGATCTGATGATCAAGAAAAATGGAGCGATACGGCTGGTAGATAAGAAGCTGTATTTTAATAAAAAAGATAAAATCAACCGAATTTATGGGATGACAGAAGATATTCTGCTGATAGGTTCAGGCAGCAGGGATCAGGGCGGAAAAGGGTTTTTTGATGGCAGATCACATTTTGTTTATAATCCCATCACCAGGCGTCCGTTACAGATTTTAGTTTATCCCAATCAGCAAGCCTGCCGTATCTATAATAAACTGAATTCGGAAGACAGACAAGTTCTGTTCATCATTCACAACAATTAGTCCGGGATGCAAATATGAAAAAAGATATACATGTAAAAGTCAGGATAGGATTGATCATTATCTGGAGTTCATTATTAATTTTCGCAATAATATGGGGAATAAAACCTCAATGGCTACAGGATATTTCTTCTCAAGGCAAGCTGGTTGAAGCCACGGAGAATAAATTAAAGGGAGATGAACAACTTCGGCAGAAGGATTTTAAATCTGCTTTGGAGTCATATTCTCATGCTTTGGAGATTTTACCGGAAATGCAATCGGCTCAAATAGGTAAGGCAATAGCACTTCATCAGCTTGGTAATAATGCTGAAGCTCTGCAGATTTATGAATCGCTGCTGCAGAAATCTCCTGACAAACCCTGGGAGATATATTATAATCTGGCATCAATATATGAAGCAAATCGTGATAAAGATAAGACAATTTTTGCTTTAAATAAAGAAATAGAGAGTTCTCCAGAGCCGTTTGACGGATATCTACGCTTGGCGAGGCTGTATTTTACCAGCCAGGAATGGGAGAAAGCATTGGGTTATTACCGCCAGGCATTTGATAATAAACCTGATCTGAAAAATGATTATCTGTCAACCTTGCGGTCAGAGAAAGTAACTTATCAAAAAGATGACGAACTGGTGGAAAGCATTGATTCATATCAGGAAAGCGGATTTGATGAGGAAACTGCTAAACGCTACTATCAAAAACCCTACGAAGATCAGTTACAGGATAATCCTGTGATCGCCATGATCTATAATGATGCCGGTTTTTGTTATGCCATGTCGGGAGATATTTCTAGTTCTCTTCCTTTTTTTCAAAGTGCTGTAAAATTACAGCCGGAGAATGATGAATATCGTCAAAACCTGGCAAAAGCTGAGCATGAATTGAAGAAAGAATAGAACACGGAAAACGCTGATTTTACGAATTCACACGGATAAGAAAATTACCTATAATATACAAAAGCCCCTGCTGGTGCAGGGGCTTTTGTTATTTAGACGATATATTATTTAAAGTTTAGTTCATTTGACCATAGGAGACTTGACTAAACAGGGAAATT
>CAZAHZ010000102.1:0-11016 GCA_964485055.1 uncultured Candidatus Cloacimonadota bacterium | reverse complement strand
TTGTTAGTTTTGTTCGGTGCTAATGACTCTTATTTTTTTGAGCAACTAACAAAACTAACAAAACGAACCTTTATTTTCAGAGTAAATTATGCTCCTGCGAAACTTGAGTAACAGACCAGATAAGCAGGAAGGCTAAGATACTATCTTCGAGGAGCTGTGGTAATGGGCAGGGAGTCATATAATTTCATATTTTCTAATCGCAGTTTATAAATTGCAGAAACTGCTTACTTAATGGTCGTCATCTGCGCCCCGCTTGGAAATACCCAGCGGTGCACATTTGACTTAGCAGCAGAAATTCTGTTGATTTCGGGTGAATGGCAGGTATTTCTATTTATTGACAAAGAAGACATAAAATCAGGTATGGATTTTAATGGAAAATATCAGAAAAGAGCATATATTAGCGGACGATAACATCGGCAGACTGCACTGGAAACTGGCGGTGCCTGCGATGGTGGGCATGTTCGTGATGGCGATGTATAACATCGTGGACACGATATTTGTGGGCAGAGCAGTGGGCACCAATGCTATAGCCGCTCTCACAGTGGCATTCCCAATGCAGATGATCGTGATGGGCTTCGGGATCATGAACGGGATCGGATCAGCAGCACTGATATCAATCAGTATTGGCGAGGGCAATCGCGAAAAAGCAAACCGGATATTTCACAATTCACTTTTAATGGTACTTTTCCTGGGATTATTGTTTACAATCGTGCTCCAGATATTTCTTGATGACGTGATAGTGCTCTTTGGCGCCAGTGTAGAAGTGCTGCCATTTACACGGCAATATCTGCGTATAATCATGCTGGGAGCGACTTTTCAGATAGCAGCGATGACGGGTAATAACATCATCCGTTCCGAGGGACAGGCAAAGATCGCCATGATCTCCATGATCTCCGGGGCAGTGCTTAATATAATCCTGGATGCTGTTTTTATCCTGATCTTCAAGATGGGAGTGCAGGGAGTTGCCATTGGCACTGTGATTGCCCAATTAACCCAGACGGTTTATCAGTATATCTATTTCAAAAGCCGGAAAAGTTCTCTAATCTATAAATTCTGTCTAAAAGAATTCAATATCGGTATAGTTCGAGATATTTTCCGCATCGGAGTACCATCATTTCTGCGTAATATTGCCGGCTCATTGATGATGATCATATTTAATAACGTATTACGCAAGTATGGCGGAGCCATAGCGCTGGCATCTGCGGGAGTGATCTTTAAATTTCTTAATTTCACCTTTATGCCCGTTATCGGAATAGCTCAGGGAATGCAGCCGATAGTGGGGTTCAATTTCGGAGCTCAGCGTCCTGACAAAGTGGTTCAAGCCTGGAAGCTGGCAGCACTTAGAGCATCCACAATTTCCGTGCTTTCTTTTATATTCGTGATGTTGTTTCCCCGCCTGATCATCAGCATCTTCACAACGGATGAAGAGCTTCTGAAGCTGGCATCTCATGCCATCCGCATCATGTTCACCGGAAGTATCGTGATCGGTTTTCAGATCACAGGAGCAACTTTTTTTCAGGCAGTTAACAAACCCCTGCCGGCTTTGGTACTTTCCATCAGTCGCCAGATGTTATTCCTGATCCCTCTGCTCTTGATTTTACCGGGATTTATGGGTCTTAATGGTGCCTGGGTGGCACATCCGATCTCTGATATTCTCTCTGCTTTCATCACAGCAGCTTTTCTTTGGAAAGAAATAATAAGGATGAAAACCCGGGCGATAGAGAAAGCAGAACCGCTTATAAACCAGTCATAGAAATAAATATTTACAAGTTATATGTTAATAAACAATTGGCAACTCTGAATAAATTGGAGGTAATATGCAGAATGAGAAAATATATTTAATCAGGATTGAGCGTTTCCGCAATGAACTGGCTCAATTGAGGTTTACAGAGAAAGTTGAGCTGAAAGCAGAATATATATATGATCCGGAATATCACATACCCTATATAAATGAACTTGAGGACATAAATCAGAAAGAGATCAGCGTACCAGAAGGAAAAATCTGGCAATTCAGGGAGATAAAAATCGGAGAAGAATGGGGTAAAACCTGGGGAAGTAGCTGGTTTCGTTTTACAGGGATGATACCTGTTGAGTGGAAAAGACAGGAAGTGGGAGCATTGCTCGATCTGGAAGCAGAAGGCTGCATATTCAAAGAAGGCACTCCCTGGCAGGGCTTAACCAATAAAATCCACTGGAATACTTCCTCGGATAAACGACTCGCAATCATCAGTGCTAAAGCCAATGGTGGGGAAGAGATATTTCTGCTGGTGGAAGGCGGAGCAAACGGTCTCTTTGGAACCGGGCAGGAATTTTATCGCCTGCAGCAGGCAGAATTATGCCTGATAGATCGCAAGGTCTGGCAATTGTACTTTGATCTGGAGGTGATAGCCTCGCTGATCACTAAACTTCCGGCAGGTTCACCACGTCGCCAGAAACTGATCCGCAGCACAAATGAAGCAATAAATCTATTTGCCGGGGGAAAAGGCGTCAATGATTCACTGTCAATCACCGGAAATTTACTATCTTTGCCAGCTAATCAGAGTTCAATGGAAGCATACAGTATCGGTCATGCACATCTTGATCTGGGTTGGCTGTGGCCCATCCGCGAGACGAGGCGTAAAGCAGGACGCACATTTGCCACCGCTTTGCGTCTGATGGAAGAATATCCCGAATACAAATTTGGAGCTTCGCAGGCTCAATTATATGAATGGGTAAAAGAAGATTATCCGCAACTTTTTGAGAAGATCAAAGAAAGAATAGCAGAAGGCAGATGGGAATGCCAGGGTGCCATGTGGGTAGAGCCGGATATGAACCTGATCGGCGGAGAAGCCATGGTGCGTCAATGCCTGTATGGCAAGAAATTCTGGAAAGCTGAATTTGATCTGGAAATAGATAATCTGTGGCTGCCGGACGTATTCGGATATTCTGCAGCACTACCTCAAATCCTCAAGAAATCAGGAATAGAATATTTTATGACGCAGAAAATTTCCTGGAATGAGACCAATCTCTTCCCGTATCACACATTCTATTGGGAAGGCATAGACGGCACGCGGATAGCAACTCATTTTCTTCCTACTAATGATTATAACTGCTCCAATCTGCCAAAACAACTGCTGGAAGCCGAAGAACGCTTTGCCCAAAGTGATGTAACCGATGAATTTCTTAATCTCTACGGTATCGGTGATGGTGGAGGTGGTCCTGGCAGGATACATATCGAACTAGGTAAAAGGCAGCAGAATACCGAAGGAGCAGTGAAATTCAGATTTGCTTTCGCCAGAGATTACTTCAAAAAGCTGGGCAGGATACCTACTCATCTTCTACCCGTCTGGAAAGGTGAACTCTATCTGGAAATGCACCGCGGGACTTATACCACTCAGGCTCTAATGAAAAAATATAATCGGCAACTGGAGCTGGCTCTCCATGACCTGGAATTTCTGGGAGCAATATCCGGAAAATTTGATAAGGAAACCGTAAGCCTCATCTGGAAAAACACTTTACTGAACCAGTTCCATGATATTCTTCCTGGCTCTTCTATCAAATGGGTCTATGATGATGCTCTTGCCTTAAGTGAACAAAACCTTCTAATTCTACAAGAGATGCAGAATGAGATGCTGGAAGCAATTAATAAATCTGCTGATGATAAACTGGATAGATATCATTATCAGGTTTATAATACTCTCAGTTGGCAAAGAAAAGATCTCGTAACTATAGAGCTACCTGATACCGAAGAAAACTGGGCTGCTTATGACACACTTGGTAATATGCTGCCGGCAACTATCAGCGAAAATCTGATGCAGGTTCAATTAGATGTCCCATCACTGGGATATACAACGCTCAGATTAGAGAAAACAGGAATGCGGATCGAAAACACCAGAAAAATGAAAGTAACCGCTAATTTGCTCGAAAATGAACTTCTGCGAGTGGAATTTGATGAAAAAGGCGTGATAACCAGCATCTTTGATAAGGACATGCAGAGAGAGATGCTGAGCGGACCCGCCAACCTGATATTATTATATGAAGATAAACCGAATGACTGGGGCGCCTGGGATATAAATCACTTTTACCGTGAGACACAACCGGAGCAGGCAGAATTGACCGGAGTAAGCGTTATCGAAAATGATTACCTCTGGAGCGGATTGTGGCTTGATTACAAAATCGGTAATTCCACACTCAGCCAGGTTATCAGCCTCAAAGCGAATTCCAGGATTCTGGAATGCTGGACATCAGTCAACTGGCAGGAGAAAAACAAGATGTTACGGGTTCGTGCAGTTCCTGACATTAGAAGCAATCAGGCAGCCTTTGAAATCCAGTATGGTCATGTCATACGGGCAACTCATAATAATACTTCCTGGGATCAGGCAAAATTTGAGGTTTGCGGTCACCGTTATGCCGATCTCAGCCAGTCCGATTGCGGATTTGCTATTCTTAATGACTGCAAATACGGGCATTATATCAAGGATAACGTGATGGAACTCACCTTGCTGCGCAGTCCTCAATATCCTGATACAATAGCAGATATTGGTGAGCATATTTTCCGCTATGCTTATCTTCCTCATGCCGGAAACCTGGTCAATTCGCAGGTTCTGCCATTGGCTCACGAATTTAATAATGAATTGATCCTGCAAAAGATAGCAGAATTACCCGCTGTCGCTGAAAAGTCTTATTACGCTATAAAAGGCAGAAATGTGAAGATAGAAATAGTGAAACCGGCAGAAAATGGCAAGGGAGTAATCCTGCGTCTTTATGAATATTATGGCACGGAAACCGAAATTTATCTGAAAGCTGCAGAAAAATGGCAGCAATTAAGTGAAACTGATCTGCTGGAAAAAGATCTGCATATCATCAGCAAAAATGCTTCGGAAACAAGGCTTGATTTCAAACCCTTTGAGATCAGAACTTTCCACGTCTTATAATTATCCGGGTAAATCCGTAAAATCGAGGCTGAACTATTACTTTTGTCCTCGCAGAAGGAGACGGGCAATTGTTAGATCGTGGGGTTCGGTGATCTTGAAATTACTGTCATCAGAGAGATAAAAATATACCGGTATCCCGAAATATTCCAGGATTGAGCTGTCATCAGTGAATTCCCGCTCCTGTTCCAGCGCCAGGCGATGATATTTAAGGATAAGATCATACTCAAAGACCTGCGGTGTCTGGGCATTATAAAGGTCTTCCCGCGGAATGGTCTCCAATATCAGACCTTCATTCACTCTTTTGATAGTATTACGCACCGGACTGCAAGGTATCACCGCTTTTTTCTTTCTGGCGATCTGCATAAGCTCTTGCAGCATAATGCGGTTCACGAATGGACGCACTGCATCGTGAATAAGCACCAGCTTAGTTCCGGCAGGGCAGGCTTCCAGCCCGTTTATCACCGAATGTTGCCGGATTGAACCTCCTGCTATCACCTCAATAGTATCCTGAGAGAATTTTGCTTTACAAATCTCTCGCATTCTTTCCAAATCAGCTTCTGGAGTAACCACTATCACCTTATCAATTTCGGGATTTCCGTAAAATTCTGCAAGTGTATAAGCAATCAATTCTTTGCCATTTATGTTGATAAACTGCTTTTTCTCTTTTGCCAGCATCCGGTTTCCCGAACCTCCAGCCATGATCAGTGCAACATTCATACGCATCCTTCTTTATTAATCAATTTTCTTTTTTACTATCTTTTATACTCAACGGCAACTTTATATTTAAAGATTGAACAAAGTCAACCAAAAATAATCTTGTGTGTCTTCAGACTCCTCATTTTTTCCTTTTGGTCATGCCCAGGTGCATTTGCGATAATCCCTGCATTCTTGTATTGGGAGAACATTGGAAAGGATCAGTAATAAATTTCTTTACATAATATGAATAAAATCCAAAAGGGGAAAAAGGTAGATATAGTTTTAGAGGTGTTATTTTGATTTAAAACAGAAGGGCTGGTAATTCCGTTACTCTGTTTGAATAAAGATATATTCTTGAGGAGCACAGCGGAAAATCTTAAACAAAAGGTAAGCTGGTCATCTGGAGGAAACAGTGGAGAAATTAGGTATATCAATCCTATATGTGGAGGATGAAGACTATATTCGCAACAACATGATCGCGAGTCTTCGTCGGCGGGTAGAAACGATTTATTCTGCCTCAAGTGGAGAGGAGGGTCTGAAACAATTCAAGAATCATCAGCCTGACCTGGTAATCACGGATATCAGGATGCCGGGTATGAATGGATTGGAAATGATCAAGAAAATCCGCAGGCTCAAAAATAATATCAAGATCATCATGCTTTCGGCACACAGTGAAACCAAGTCGCTGCTGGAAGCGATCGAGATCGGGGTAGATGGATATATCCTTAAACCATATCAGACTAAGCAATTGTATAAGTTGATCGAGACTCTGGCAAAGAGTATCATTCTGGATAAAAAAGTTCAGGAACAATCGAAGAAGATCAACGAATTATACACCGCTTTGATGAAGGATATGGAGACTGCAGGCAGCGTTCAGGAATATCTGCTGCCAGATCATCTGATCGTGGAAAAGGACCTGTTTTTTTCATCTACCTATATACCATCATCCAAGATAGGTGGTGATCTATATGACATCATCAAGATATCCGAGACAGAATATATCAGCTATATAGGTGATATTTCGGGACATGGGGTAAAGGCAGCCTTATTGATGACAGCGGTGAAGACGACCATCAACCGTGTGATAGAGGACGAAAAGCTGCATGAACCCTATCTGATCCTGAACCGTTTGAGCTCAATCTTGACGCGAGAGCTATTCAACAGTGAATATATGACACTTTTAGTATGTTATATCAATTGTGAGAAGAAATATATCAGGTCTCTAAATGCCGGTCATCCACCTCTGATCATCTACAATAAAAAGAATAAATCCATTATAGCACATAAGCCAGAGGGTTCTATCCCTATTGGCTGGATACCAAATTACCTCTATACTCCTGATGAGGAAAATGAAATAAAATTCGATCATGATCAGATACTGTTTTTATACACAGACGGCTTATTTGAATGTGAAAATACTGAGAGTGAAGAATTGGGGTTAGCGGGATTGAAGAAATTTCTGGAAGAAAATGCCGGAAACCATTCTTCGGTAGTATTACCGATGAAAATCCGCGATACATTGATTGAGAATAATTATAATATCAGCAGTGACGATATTACTTTTGTATCCTTCAGCAGAATACCGGACAGGCAGTCTCCGGACTCATTGTCATTTTTTTCCGGCAGTATAAGAACAGAATTATCTTTGATTGTAGAACGGGCAGCAGAATTTGCTGCTAAGCATCTTAGAAATAATGTATTATCATCTGATATTAAAGCATTATCCGGAAAATGGCTGGAAGAATTAATTAACTTTGATGATTACTATTCGGATATAGAAACAAGATATCTGGCAGAAATATGTAAGCCAAAAACTGGTAGATTGCAGATCACAATCTGGTCTAAAACAGTAAATGTGATAGGAGCAAATCTACTGGAAGACTCTCAAAGTATATCAACAATTATATCTGAAGGACTTCAATTGGAATTGAGAGGTAGAAGATATGATGGATTTTATGAAATTGAGATAATAATTCACTGAAAGCTGTAAATGAGGAAAATATGGAAATAAGTCATAAATTAGTTGATGATGTTTTGATAATCAATCTGTTCGGAGAATTATTCAGTGAACAAACAGCATTTCTGGACTATAAACTAGTGGAACTTGCTTCTCAGACGGATAAGATCATAATAAATTGTCAGGAACTGGAATATATTGATAGTAAGGGCTTGGGAGTGTTGATTAAAATACTTAATCAGGTAAATGACCGCGGAGGCAGGATGCTGTTTTGCTCGATCTCCGGCAAGGTGGAGAAGGTGTTTGATCTAACCAGATTAGATAAATTTATCCACATATATGCTGATCTTGAACAAGCATTAGAACAGCTCAAAACATGATGTTATTATGGCGATATCGTCGAAGTTTTGAGGAGAAAATCTCTGAGAAAGAGATTTTCGGCAGAAAAAGTATTCACTGTCACCCTGGCAGGTGGTCTGAATGATAAAAAAGGTTCTTGTCTTATTTATACTGCTGATATTAACTGATTGTGCCGCCTGGCATTACCGGACGTGGCGGGAATTCAGTAATAAGGAGCTGGGCTTTGTACTGCAGGTTCCCGGTAAACCCAGGCATTTCCTGATGGCATCCGGTTCATCACTGAATAAGCAGGAATTTGAGCAATGGACGATTTTAAGTTCAAACTCCGATTATCAGTTCTTTATCATCAGCAGTAAATATGATCAGAGCGATTTCACAGGTTTGGCTACAGAAGAATTACTGGATATGGTAGAGCGCCCTGCAGTTGGATTTCTGAGCAAAGCATGTGAAACCGGAAAATTAAGATTTTCCGATAATGATCTTCTGGTGGAAGAGCAACGCTGGCAATTGGAAAACGAAAACGACCAGGCAATCAGCAGGACTTATCTGAAAGCCGACAATATTTTCCAATTGATCTGTATTTTCCCCGATCATGAAGACGAACCTGACCAGGTCTTGCATTTTTTTAATTCATTTCGATTAGAATAAACTGGTAATATTCTGGCGAGAAATTAAATTTGTTTCATGATAATGAAAATAACAGGAATAGATTATGAATAAGATAATAATATTAGTTTTAGTGACCAGTATCCTGTTGTTAGCAGGTTGCAAAGATACTGACGAAAACAGGCAATACTTTTATAAAGGGTTCAAAGCTGAGGAAGATATGCAGTATGATATTGCCATATCGCATTATGCCAAAGCCCTGTCTTTTGACATGCAGGACGCTGTTTCCTGGTATTCGAAGGGCAGATGTCATCTTCTGCTGGCAATGACAGAATATTTTATGAATGAAGATACCGAATTAAGAAATGGACGCATCAAGGGTAATCTCAGCAAAGCTCAGGACTGCTTCCGGCGTGCCCAACAATGGGGCTACAGAAACTCAGCGGAAGTTGATACTCTGAATATAAAATTGCAGGAAACGCTAATCAAATAAATTATCCGGCAATATCATCATAAGAAAAATAATTACCCTGGAGTGAACATGGTTCATATATATACCGGAAATGGCAAAGGCAAGACAACCTGTGCTCTGGGAATGATCATCCGGGCATTGGGGTACGATTGGAGGGTCTGTCTGATCCAGTTCATGAAAAAGGACTGGAATTATGGTGAAATCATATTTTTAAAGCCAATTGCCGGAATAGATATTTTCAAATACGGAACAGAGCATTTTGTTAATCCTGATTCTCCTACAGAAGCAGATATTATCGAAGCAGAAACTGCCTGGGAAAAATCACTGGAAGCATTAAAATCCGATAAATACCAGCTTGTTGTTCTTGATGAGATCAATGTTGCTTTGAATATGCATCTGATCTCGCTGGAAAAACAACTGCAATTGATGGAATTTGCAGATAAGACTGAACTGGTGATGACTGGCAGAAATGCTGACCAACAGGTGATAGATAAAGCTGACCTGGTTACAGAAATGGTTCAGGTAAAGCACTATTACCAAAAAGGGCTGCTCAGTCGCAAAGGAATTGAATTTTAGTGTTCACCCAGAATTTCATTGAGTGGCATCTATTGAATATTTCTCCTCTCTCGATCATATTATATCCATTTTCACTGTTCTGGGGAATATTCCAGAGATTAAGACGCATCTTCTGGCGATTTTATCCCAAAAAAAGGGCGGCAGTCAAGATTATTTCCATCGGCAATATCACTGCAGGAGGCAGCGGGAAAACACCCTTTACAATCTGGCTGGCAGAATACCTGCGCCAGCAGGGTAGGCGAATCGCCATCTCACATCGAGGCTACAAGGGATATTTTGAATATGATAATAAAATAATCTCTGACCGTGAAGGTATATTGACAGAAGCAGAATCAGCCGGCGATGAAGCCCTTCTGCTGGCAGAAAAACTTTCCGGGATACCGGTCTGCGTGGGTAAAGACCGCTGGAAATCTATCGAACTACTCACGGGAAAATTCCCTGATCTGGAACTTGTCATTCTGGATGACAGCTTTCAACACCTAAAAGTTCAGCATGACCTGGATATCGTGATCTTTAAGACTCATAAGCCGATTGGAAACGGCTTCCTGATACCTGCTGGAATACTCAGAGAACCACTTTCAGCCCTTAAAGATGCCGATCTGATCATTCTTAACGGCAAGGGAGAAATACCGGAATTCTTGAAAAAGTGCAAAACTGAAATCAGGCAGGGAAATTATCGGGTCACCGGAATTTATCTTAATAATCAGAAACTGATAGAGACCAGCGAGCTCTCACAATATAAACTGGGTATTATTTCTGGAATTGCTAATCCTAATTCTCTGGAAAATACAATTCGTGAGCTTAATCTTAGCTGGCAATTTCACCGGAAATTTCCTGATCACTATCACTATAACGATAAATCTGATCAGGAGAAGATTGAAAAGCAGATATCTGCCAGTGAAGTGAACTATATCATCACAACGGAAAAGGATTATACCAAGCTGAAACACCTGAAATTATCAATCCCTGTCGCTGTTATCAGAATAGAATTCTATCTTCTGTCAGGTGATCTGCCAATAATTTCTTTTCTATAATAACAAATTAACAGATTAATTTCTAACTCTTTTCATCGTCAAATGTATTTTATTACTTTACATTTCAGATAAATTCATTATATAGTATAGATAAATGGCGAATCTGGTGAAAGAGGTGCCTAATTAATAATGGCAAATATTTATCCTGAAGATACTGGCAACAGATCAAGCCAGGCTGAAAAGCAAATATTTTGAATGAATGGTAATCACCCACCTCCAGGTTGCAGCTTAGTTACCTGATAAGCATTGCGTCTTTAATATGTGTAACATTTTAACGTAGTAATTTTGAATTATATCAAGGCGAGAAGAGCTTCAATATCCTTTGATATTAAAGCGATGAACAACGCAGATAGAATTTAAAAGAACAAGTTAAAAGTTACAGATATTTATGATGTGATGCTT
>CAZAHZ010000101.1:4354-11036 GCA_964485055.1 uncultured Candidatus Cloacimonadota bacterium | reverse complement strand
GTAAAATGGGGAAGAAAACTGCCAAAGAAATTGAAGAAATTTAAGAAAGCTGTTTTTTTTAAAAAGTTAAATATGGTGTATGTATTTGGGAAAAAGTGCGAAAAACGTGACCAGTATGGGTTAAAGCTATATGAATTATATAAATAGGCGGTTACGTTATGGTCACATTTTATTTGATAATTGTATTATATTATTTAATAGAGGATTATGGGTTAGAGAATAAATTGATCAGTCTTCATTTTATTACGCCCTGACAAGAAATTGAAAATGTAAAATGTAAAATGGGGAAGAAAACTGCCAAAGAGATTGAAGAAATTTAAGAAAGCTGTTTTTTTAAAAAGTTAAATAAGGGGTATATATATTGCAAAATATCGAAAAAGCGTGACAGACACAAGTTAAAGCTATATGAATTATATAAATAGGCTGTCACTTTATTGTCACATTTTATTTGATAAGTGTATTGTATTATTTAATAGAGGATTATGGGTTAGAGAATAAATTGAAAATTAAAAATTAAAAATGTAAAATTGAGGGATTGAGGGATTTAATCGATGGATGATGGATGATGGACGATGGATGATGGATGATGGATGATGGTGATCAATATAACATATAGTTATGTTATCATATGATGTACGGGCAGACACATGGGTCTGCCCGTACGTTAGAGGAGATATTTTAAAAATTTCGGGAGGATGCGAGATATCTTGATATAAATCTTGACAAAAATGTGAAGAAGAGAGAGATGATTAACATTATGAAGTGGGAAAAGGATTTATGAGTAAGAAGAAAAAGAAAGTCTTAAGAAAAAAGAGCCAGTGGCAGGGTTACATGGAAGCGATATTATTTGCTTTTGTAGTAGCCTTTCCGATAAAAGCATATATTTTTCAGAATTTTATGATACCTTCATCTTCCATGGAAAGCACATTATTGATAGGTGATTATTTGGTAGGTAACCGCTTGAAATATTTTGTTACAGAGCCAAAGCGTGAAGATATAGTAATGTTTTACAATCCGGAAAATCCGGTTTATCCGCAACCTCCAGAGGATTACTTTCGTCTGGTTGGACCAATCTACTGGAATAAGAAAACGAATTTTTTCACCTGGCATCAAAAGCTGTATTTTGTAAAGCGGGTGATAGGATTGCCCGGTGATGAGATTGAAATCAGAGAAAAACGGGTCTATATTAATGGCGAAGAGTTCCGGGGAGATTACGAACAATATATTGATCCTAATGGTTATAATAATGTGCCCATAGTCTGGAATAATCATGGAGAAGTGAATGATATCAATTTTGGGAAATATGAAGGTAAGCTCAAAGGAGAGCGAGATAATCTGGGACCTGTAACAGTACCAGAAGGATATTATTTTGTGATGGGAGATAACCGTGAT
Source organism: uncultured Candidatus Cloacimonadota bacterium (assembly GCA_964485055.1). Lineage (GTDB taxonomy): Bacteria > Cloacimonadota > Cloacimonadia > Cloacimonadales > TCS61 > Stygibacter. The sequence goes on along the minus strand of CAZAHZ010000101.1, from coordinate 9,644 downwards.
TTAAGTTCCGATAGCAGGTTCTGGGGCTTTCTGGATAGAAGAGCCATAACAGGTTCACCGTTTGTAATATTCTTCTCATCTGGCAAGAAACCAATCAAGAACATAAAATATTATTACCAGGATAGACCGAAAGAAGTACGCTGGAACCGATTCTTCAAATCTATAAACTGAGCGAGTGAAACTAAAGACAAATCCGATCAGGCACATCTATCTCCATATACCTTTTTGTAAGAAAAAATGTGGATATTGCAGTTTTTACAGTATTGAATCCCAATCAGAGGACCTGGATAGTTTTTTTAGAGCTTTGCAGGAAGAGATCAGGTATTACAAAAGGGAATATTCAATTAAGGCTGATACGATATACCTGGGTGGAGGGACGCCATCCCTGCTGCCAGTAGAGTATATTGCAGAGCTAATATCGCTAATACCCAGGAACAAAGGATGCGAGATCACAATTGAAGTAAATCCGCAAGACATTAATGAGGATAAAGTGCAGGGCTGGTTAGCTGCCGGAATCAATAGAATAAGTATTGGATTACAAAGCATGAAGTCTGCTGAGCTTGAATTCTTGGGCAGAAGGCATTCACTGGAAGATAATTATCGAGTTGTATCTATTTTGCAGAAAAATAAGTTCAACCATGTTTCTTTTGATCTGATCTATGGATTACCCGGGCAAAGTATTGCAGATGTGGAATATTCATTGAAGGAATATATGAAATTATATCCGGATCATATTTCGACATATTGCCTATCATTGGCTGAAGATTGTGTATTAGCTGGTTATAGAAATTATCTGCCTGCCGATGAGACATTAAGTGATATGTATTACTCCATCCGGTCAATACTGGTGGAAGCTGGCTGGCAGCATTATGAATTAAGCAATTTTTGTCAAAATGCTAAAATCTCAAAACACAATCTGGCATATTGGCAGAATGAAAATTATTTAGGCTGTGGTCCTTCAGCAGCGGGTTATGTGTCTGGTTTTCGTTATCAAAATCCTGCCAGCTTGATGTTATGGCAGCAGCAAATATGGAATAATCAATATTTTACCGATCAGGAAGAAATAAATGACCAGACAAAAGAGAAAGAATTCATTATACTTGCATTACGAACAATACAAGGCTTGAGGCTTGAAGATTACAAAAAAGAATTTGAAAATGATTTTAAAGAGAAATACGAAGAAATTCTTGCCAAATTCAGTAAACTGAAATTGCTGGAAGAAATAGATGGATATATCAGGCTGAATATAGAAGGATATTTTATTAGCAATGAAATACTAAGTGAATTTGTCTGAAGGGGAAAAAATGAAAGCGAAGAATATTATTATCATCATCCTGTTATTAATCGGGATAAATAGTTTCGGTGAAATACTGATACCAATGGACAGCAGTCAGAGTAATCATCTAAAGGCTTATGGCATAGCGTTTGCTGCGCTAAAGGAAGAGCTGGCAGTCAAATGGTTACTAAATTATCGGGGTGGTTCCTGGCTGATCCCGGAATCGTATAACATCAAAAGTCTATGCAATATCCGGGGAGTGATTTTTGAAGAGATCAGCGTAGCGGAAGAAGTCCAGATAATGGCAGAAATCGAAAATTCCAATATGGATGCGATCATGCTGGAGAAAGAGCCCAGAATAGCAGTATATACCCCTCCCAATGTTGAGCCTTGGGATGATGCTGTCACCCTTGCCCTGACCTATGCCCAGGTGGATTATGAGACTCTTTGGGATGAAGAAGTTCTTTCAGGCGGGTTGGAAGAATATGATTGGCTGCATTTGCATCATGAGGATTTCACCGGTCAGTATGGTAAATTTTATGCCAGTTATCGTAATGCCCCCTGGTATATGGAAGATGTTAAGTTCAATGAGGCATTGGCAGCGCGGCTGGGTTATAGAAAGGTTTGGCAGATGAAACATGCGGTAACAGCCAAGATCAAGGATTTTGTTTATAAAGGCGGATTTTTATTTGCTATGTGTGCAGCTTGTGACAGCTATGATGTCGCCCAGGCTGTGGGAGATGTAGATGTAGTGGATCAGGTGTTTGACGGCGATGGGATTGATCCTGACTATCAATCCAAACTTAATTTTGACAATTGTTTTGCTTTTGAGAATTTTCAACTGGTGACAAATCCATACCAATATGAGTTCAGTACAATAGATGCCAGTGATTATGCTCAACTTCGAGGAGCTGAGCAAGATTATTTTCAATTATTTGATTTTTCTGCCAAATATGATCCCGTTCCCACGATGCTGACGCAATGTCACACTAATGCGGTGAATGGTTTTTTAGGACAGACTACGTCATTCCACAAAAGATTTGTCAAAGCAAGTGTGATAATCCTGGCAGAAGTTCCGGGAGCTGAGGAAGTGAAGTATCTGCATGGCAATTATGGAAAAGGTACGTTCACCTTTTATGGCGGACATGATCCGGAAGATTATCAGCATCGGATTGGAGATCCTGAAACTGTGCTGGACATGCACAAGAATTCTCCCGGATACCGATTGATATTAAATAATATACTATTTCCTGCTGCGGAAAAGAAAAAACTTAAAACATAAAAATTACTGGACACTATTAAAGGTTAAATGTTTTTGTCTTAAACTCTAAAATATTAGTAAATTGTACTGGGAGTGTGTAAATGGAAGAAGATAAAGAAATCCGAGAGGAAGAAATGCCAAAGGCAGAAAAAGTAACTATCGAAGAAAAGCCGTTTCCGGTGGATACCGAAGAAGTGGAAAAAACTGAAGAAAGCCAGCCTGCTGAAATTTTAACAAAAGAAGAAGAAGATTCTAACCCTGAAGAAGAAGAGAAAGAGCTTGGGTTTGATGAACTTCTGGAAGAATCTCTGGCTGGAATTACAGATTATCAGATTGGAGATAAAGTATCAGGGGAGATCATCAATATCACAGATTCATATATTTTTGTCACTTTGGGTGGGAAACGTGATGCCTATTCGGACAAAAGTGAATTTGTTGATAAAAAGGGTAATCTCAAATATAAAGTCGGCGACAAACTGGTTGGATACATTTCAAAATATTCTGACACCGAAACCTGCATTTCCCGTAGTTTGATCGGAGTTAATCTCCACATACTCCGCGAAGCTTATGAGCAGAAGATACCGGTTGCCGGTAAAGTGATCAGCATGATCAAGGGTGGCTTACTGGTAGATGTTTCCGGTATCAGAGCATTTTGCCCTCTCAGTCAGATCAGTAACAAAATGGTTCCTGATTACAAAGTTTACCTCAGCAATGATTTTGATTTCAGAGTGATAGATTTTTCTGATAATGGCAAGAACATTGTTCTCTCAAGAAGAGCTATCCTGGAAGAAGATGAAAAACAGCAGAAAGAATTAACCCTTTCTAAAATCCAGATTGGCGATGTTGTTAAAGGCAAGGTTGTGCGTTTGACTAATTTTGGAGCATTTCTTGATATTGGTGGTCTGGAAGGTCTTCTCCATATCTCGGAATTTGCGCACAGACGCGTCGAGTCACCTTCTGATTTGGTTAACATCGGTGATGAAGTGGAGGCAAAAATAATTCGTCTGAAGGGCGATAAGGTTTCACTCAGTTTTAAAGCTATGACTCCCGATCCCACTGATCTTGTGCTCTCAGAACTTGAAGAAGGCTCAATCATTAAGTGTCGTGTATTACGAAACCTGCCTTTTGGCTCATTTGTCGAAATACAGCCCGGAGTGGAAGGTCTTATCCCTATTTCGGAAATGGATAGAAATCGTCGGGTGGTTAATGCCAATGATATTCTCTCTCCTGGTGACTACGTTGAGGTTCAGGTTCTCAAGGTTCGTTTGGCTGAGCGTAAGGTTTCGCTCTCTCTGAAAGCTTTACAGCCAGACCCCTGGGTTTCCATTGATGACTTTATTGCTGTCAATGATGTTATTACAGGAAAGATTGAGAATGTTGCTAATTTCGGGACTTTTGTTAAACTGCGTGAAGGGATTACTGGATTGCTGCCGAGTAGTAAGATGAAACTGGCAAATTTAACATACACTAAGGAAAATATTGGCGAGGAAATTCAGGTCAGGATTTCAAGGATTGATATTGAGAGTAGAAGAATCTCTCTGGAACCAACTGACTTACCTGAAACTCAGGAGAGAAAATCTTCAAAAGATAGAGATAGTGATTGGCAGTCATACAAACAGCAGGGAAACAAGAACGAAGTTGATGAGGATAATCCTTTTCATTCTTTATAAATAAACGAATTGTCTGATATAAATCAAAAGGTCACCTGCAGGTGACCTTTTTTTTGTTGATAATTTACTGAATTAATACTATTCCATTTCAGGCGCATTTATACTTTTTTTTGCTTTTTTATGCAGCCTCCAGAAGATGAAAAGAAGGACGAAACCAGACCACGCCAGCCAGGACATCCGAAAGTAAGCGGGTATTGTTCCAATTGTATCCAGCCAGCGACCGGCAATTGGTGAGAAGCAGGCAAAACCCAGGCAGGCTGCCATACTCACCATGGAGCTGACTGTTGCCCGATTATGATCTTGAACCTGATGGTTTATATAAAAGCTCATAGTTGGTTGATATAATCCCCTTACAAATTGCTGGATGGCAAAAACAGGGATCATATAGATTGCCGGATGCAGTGCTGGCAGGAAGAATGAGACTCCCATTGCAAAAAGCAAAACTAGTAATAACCTGCGAGGTCTGACATCCTGAAAGCGTTTTACCAGGTAATGTGATGAAAAAGCAGCGGTCAGATTAAAGAATAGAAATGCTGCTCCATACCAGATAACATCGAGCTTCACTTCTTGAAAATATGGCTGATAGAACCAGAAACTGCAACGATTGACTATCCCGATGACCACAGCAAAGCAGATTGCCCAGAGTATCCTCTTTTTTGTGATTATTTCCCTGGCACTATGCAGAGCATGCAACAGGTAATTACCAGTTGATTTTTCCCTTCCCCGGTCGTAAAAAAATGCTGAGGACAACATGGCAACCAGAAGAAATCCCAGGCTGATTATAAACGGTATCAGAGGATTGATCTTGTATAAAAGACTGCTGATCACAGCACCGATGCCCTGACCGATGAACATGATAGACATGGATTTCCCCAGAATTGTCTGATATTCTTTTTTTCTACCCAGTTTCACGAGACTTTCATAGAGCAGAGATGTATCAGATCCGCTCGTAAAGGTTATTCCCAGACCAAAAACAATTTCTGCTCCGGCAAAGATTATAAATTGTTTACCGAGTATATATAGCAAAAGCCCCAAAAAGCAGAGCAGACTTCCCAGAAAAAGAGCCAGATGCCGCGTTATCTT
>CAZAHZ010000101.1:0-4344 GCA_964485055.1 uncultured Candidatus Cloacimonadota bacterium | reverse complement strand
CAGATACTATCCCCGTTGGTACTTCAAAAACCAGCACCGAGATTGCCGATATAGACTGCAAAACCATGATGTTGGTATAATTCAACCCCTTCCACAACAGAAACAGCATCAGCACTGGTCCGATGATCAGCATATTATTAAAAAATCTATAGTAAAGGAAGACACTCACATTTCTTTCATAATATTTATTTTCCATACTCAAAAATCCCTGATAATCAATAACCATGTCAAGAAATATCGAATCCCAGGCTTTCCCCCGGAATTTTAAAAATATCTCCTTTAACGTATGGGCAGACCCATGTGTCTGCCCTTCTAAGACCTGACTCCCAGCTTTCTATATGATAGCTTAGAAACATGCAAAGAGGGCAGACACATGGGTTTGCCCCTACATTTTGTGGTGACATAACTATCTGAGTAATATAACAATATCTATATCTGGCTGATATAAAACGGGGAGATGCCTGAATGATATAATTTTAAAATAATTCACAATGATACTAATCAATCACGTACCATCTAAAACCTTTCGGAGGGTATAAAACGCCTCCGCAAGTTTATATTGAGTTATTAAGCTGGATTTTTATTTGAGTAAAATAAGTTTCCTAATCTCATTTTGTTCATTAGTATTAAACCGCAGCAGATAAATCCCACTGCCCAGATTTTCTGCATTCCAGGTAACTTGATGACTGCCTGCTTCATAATAAGCATTTACCAGTGTATCTACCTTTTGTCCTTTAATATTATAGATTTCTATCAGGACATCACTGGCAGCAGATAATTCAAAGACAATATTCGTCTCTGGATTAAAAGGATTCGGGAAATTTTGAATTTTGAGTTTTGAATTATATGGTCATCTTCTTCTACGGAGTCATATTCACAAGCTCCCATATCAGGTGCTATCCCATAATACTCATCTTCACTTAGATCAATCACGATTTCACCCTCATACTCATAATAAGCAATTCCCGTATCAATACAGGGTGAATCCTCCATCAGAAAATAATCACCTATCTCGGCATTTACAAATAATGGATCTGCATCAATATTGCCTTCCATCCAGTTAATTCCTGCTTGATTATTTGTATAGATCGCCTCTATACCTCCTTGAATATCAGAATGAGCAATTGTTATACAATTCTCGTTCACCTGCTCATACGCAATTTCATAAGGTGAATTATTCCAGAATACACAATTTAATAATAAAGGTTCACAACTACCTTGGCAGAACATTCCGCCACCGTAATTCGTTGCAATATTATTAGATATAGTATTATTTGATAATACCTGATTTGAGTATTCCACACAAATTCCACCTCCAAAAACAGTTTGATTATCAATAATTACTGAATGACTTAATACAATATTTGAATTAGAGCCAGAAAATCAATCAGGTTAGGTTAGGTACAATTTGTGTTGCTGGAATATTGTATTTTTCCTTAAAATAGAGCAGATTCCGGATTGGCTTATCCTCGGATAGTTTTACTTCGATAAGCTTTACAAACTCACCATCTTCTTTTCCCGTCAGACAAATTCTCATCATAATGATAAATTGTCACGACTTTTATTCATTACGCTGATTATTTGTCATGCTAAGACAACACATTTAGCTGGAATTGCACCAAAGCTAACGCAAAATGGTTGTTGCAGAGACTACGATTAATGATAATCTGGATTTCTCGCTTTTTACCGAGATGTGGCTTTAATTTCCCGTACTAATGGCTCTCTTGGAGAATATTATTCATGGATATTTCCTCTTAAACCCATCACCGCTCACTGATCACCACTCACCATTATCCCGTTTCAATCCTTTCTTTTCTGGAAATTTACTCTTAAACCAATCACCAGTCACCAGTCACGGCGCCAAAGGCGATGTTTCAATCCTTTCTCTTCTGGATATTTGCTCTTAAACAATATATTCAAGAAAGTATAATACCAGGAGAATATAGTTTCAATCCTTTCTCTTCTGGATATTTGCTCTTAAACTTTCATTGCCTCCAATCGCGAATGTCCCGCCAATATGGTTTCAATCCTTTCTCTTCTGGATATTTGCTCTTAAACTCTGTGTCCCTTTATCCGTACTGCCTTCCAGCATCTTGTTTCAATCCTTTCTCTTCTGGATATTTGCTCTTAAACGAGCATATCAGGCGGGTTGAGATGCCGGAGCTGGTGGTTTCAATCCTTTCTCTTCTGGATATTTGCTCTTAAACGAAAATGATCCCTATTTGCGAAATATGATGTACACCGTTTCAATCCTTTCTCTTCTGGATATTTGCTCTTAAACCCGTCAATCAGCTTTGGCAATCACTAATGAGCTCAAGTTTCAATCCTTTCTCTTCTGGATATTTGCTCTTAAACAAATCAATTCTGGAAGCAATACAGTGGACGTCGGCAGTTTCAATCCTTTCTCTTCTGGATATTTGCTCTTAAACCCGGTCGCTTCAGCCAGAAGGCGGTCAGCCACTCGATCAGTTTCAATCCTTTCTCTTCTGGATATTTGCTCTTAAACAGCTATGATGAAATGATATCACTGGCGATAGCTGAGTTTCAATCCTTTCTCTTCTGGATATTTGCTCTTAAACAGACTGCACAGCTGAGCTTGATAGCGTGATTGAATACAGTTTCAATCCTTTCTCTTCTGGATATTTGCTCTTAAACTTAAAGATATCAAAGTTATTATATATCTTTTTCATTGTTTCAATCCTTTCTCTTCTGGATATTTGCTCTTAAACTCTGATCATCTCCCAATCCCAGGTATATCTTTTCTGTTTCAATCCTTTCTCTTCTGGATATTTGCTCTTAAACGAAAGAGGAACCTCGTGCATTCCGGCAAGTAAATTGTTTCAATCCTTTCTCTTCTGGATATTTGCTCTTAAACTGAGAGCTGTAGAATTCCATCCTGATCTCTAACTCTTGTTTCAATCCTTTCTCTTCTGGATATTTGCTCTTAAACGCTATCAGAGATAAGATAATCAGCTTTGCGAAAATGTGTTTCAATCCTTTCTCTTCTGGATATTTGCTCTTAAACATCAATAATTGACGATACATGATAAAGACACTCATCGTTTCAATCCTTTCTCTTCTGGATATTTGCTCTTAAACAAGATGGCTGATATTAGACTTCAAGCTAAAGATGAGGCAGTTTCAATCCTTTCTCTTCTGGATATTTGCTCTTAAACACCGTCAAAGCCGGAAGCGAGGTAATTAATGATATAAAGTTTCAATCCTTTCTCTTCTGGATATTTGCTCTTAAACACCGTTAATAATGAGAGTCAGCCAGTCCTGGTTTAGTTTCAATCCTTTCTCTTCTGGATATTTGCTCTTAAACTACAAGAGGAGGCAACGGGGACGACGAGGATAAATGTGGTTTCAATCCTTTCTCTTCTGGATATTTGCTCTTAAACCCTGGTATGTCGCTATACATTCTATCCCTCCTTATGTTTCAATCCTTTCTCTTCTGGATATTTGCTCTTAAACAGTGACCGGCACGCTTGGGTTTGATATAGTAAGCCGTTTCAATCCTTTCTCTTCTGGATATTTGCTCTTAAACATGTCAACATCTACGACATATGCCGGGATAGTTGGTGCGTTTCAATCCTTTCTCTTCTGGATATTTGCTCTTAAACCTTAATCCCGGTGGAGTAGTTACTTATTCTGCCACGTTGTTTCAATCCTTTCTCTTCTGGATATTTGCTCTTAAACGGCAGAGCAGCAGGCTAAGGGATTAACTGCGGGATAGTTTCAATCCTTTCTCTTCTGGATATTTGCTCTTAAACGGATAGTAGTTATTGTGTGTATTTAGATGGAACACGGTTTCAATCCTTTCTCTTCTGGATATTTGCTCTTAAACTTATTTCACCCGGTAGAAAATACCGGAATCAATAAAGTTTCAATCCTTTCTCTTCTGGATATTTGCTCTTAAACATAAATATGTTGATGTAACGCTTACTGGCGCATTAAGTTTCAATCCTTTCTCTTCTGGATATTTGCTCTTAAACAAAATACCGGAATCAATAAACAAGTGATCATTAGCTGTTTCAATCCTTTCTCTTCTGGATATTTGCTCTTAAACTGTCAGAATTCAGAAACAATCCAGAATCCGCTTATTGTTTCAATCCTTTCTCTTCTGGATATTTGCTCTTAAACCCATTTTTCTCCTTCTCGGAGGGATTCAAGGGCAACCTGTTTCAATCCTTTCTCTTCTGGATATTTGCTCTTAAACTGATACAATGTTTCAAGATGATACCGGGGAATACTATGTTTCAATCCTTTCTCTTCTGGATATTTGCTCTTAAACCATATTATTACCTCCTTTAATCAGTATTTTTAAGGGTTTCAATCCTTTCT
>CAZAHZ010000100.1:0-11053 GCA_964485055.1 uncultured Candidatus Cloacimonadota bacterium | reverse complement strand
AATATCTTTCTCCTCTCTCTTTTTGACTTAATGAGGTTTTTGCACTGAACTCAAGAATAATTAATCCCTTCATCATGAAAACCATATCCAGATATCAGAATATAATCTGCTTCATAACATTTCTCTTTGAATTTATAATTTAAATCTGAAAATATATGCTGTTGATACATCTCATATTTATTATATGAACCTACAGCAATAAAAGGTTGATAGATCAAATCGTTAAAATCCGTTTCCTCATTACTTCGTATCCAGAAAATTGATCTATTCCCTTCCCTTTTAAATCTCCATTCAATAGAACCATGTAATTTGTATAGATTAAACTCCTTTTCATTTTTATAATTATTTATATCAAATTCAAAAACTCCACCATTTCTTTTTTCAAATCCTGAATTAAATTCTATTTTAAGGTTTTTAAAATAATTCTCCAAAATCATGTCATGATTCAAGGTAAAAATATCAGTATTCCCATATAATTCTTTAATATCTTTTATAATATCTAAATATTTTAACTCTTTATCATCCCATTCTCGATTTAACATTTCTGCTACCACAAATTGGCAATATCGGATGCTTTCTTCAATAACATCACAAAGTTTTTTTTTATCAAGTTCAAACTCTTTCATCAATTCAAAATAAAAATTTTCATATATTCTCTTATTATAAGTCTTACGATAATAATTTACTAATTCAATCATAACATCTATTATGTCTTCATAATTATACTCCTTGAACATTAATTTCTTCTCTATATATGGGTAAAGCTTCTTCACTACTTCTAATTTGTCCTTATCCTGCGGCGAATAATTATATAAATCTTTATCTTCATGAAGATGATACCCGGGACCGTATTCAATTACAACATACTTTTGAGTATATTTCTTATTTCTCTCATCCTTTAAACCAAATGTATGCCCATTTCTTAATGCTTGATGGATATCATCACAATCTGGCATTCCAGCTTTTAACGATATTCCAGAGCCAAATAATAACATCATTTTCATATTCTTTCCTCTATTCATATCCACAAATAAATCAATTCCATATTACCCAGTTAATATAATTTCATTTTTTTTATTCAACGGTCCTGACACAACGAAACCCAAGAATGTATATTGAATCATCCTGATTGTTGTAGTATCCAAACCAGGAACGTAAAATGTCATCAGTATAGTAGTCACTAAATGCCCCTCCTCGCAAAACTCGAGCAGTAGGATGGATGCCACCATACCAGCTATCAGTCCATTCCCAAACATTTCCGCACATGTCATAACATCCATATGGCGAATGAGAATCAGTTGTTCCATTTTCACCGTTATAATAACCAGCCGATGTAGTTCCATTATCCCATGGATCACCACTATCCCAGTAATTTGCTCTATCTCCTGTTAATTCATCACCCCAGGGATAATCAAACCCAGTCATTCCCCTCGCTGCTTTTTCCCATTCTTGTTCAGTTGGCAAACTCCATCCATAAAACTCTGCATAAGCATTAGCTCCAACCCAGCTTATTTCTACAACTGGGTGATTTTCATAATCTTCTTCAATTAAAAAGCTTGTACCATCCCAACTAATCCTACCCTGACCATCCAAATCATAAAATTCATAATATCCTGCTGGATAATGTTCATCTCCCTCATAATACCCAGTAACAGAAGTTGCAGTAACTTCAATATTTCCATTTGCATAAGCAACATTTAAACAGTTCACATACTGCTCATTTGTCACATTATACTTCATAATATCATAATCATACTCAATTGATTGGATTTCATCAAACTCTCCCCATGTATATTCACCAGAAGCTACTAATACCCAATCAATATTCAAATAAACTACTTCATTAGAAAAATCGGACTCATATTCTTGATAAAATGCTTTGATTCTGTAAACATCCATATCATTTGCATTTACATCTGTCCATTCTCTCTCATCAAATTCAATATTATCTTCATATAATTCCCAGTCTCCATCTTCAATTTTCTTCTCAATTTTAAATCCTTCTAATCCTTCTGCATCATATTCCCAAGTTAGCATCACATTATATACCCCAAGTTCTTCAAGCTGTAAATTATATGGTGCCGGAAATGTATTATCAATCACTCCAATTTGAACGCTACTCGATTCTTCATCTTCATGATACGCATAAACCCGATATTGCAAATCCTCATTTATCTCTGCTTCAACATCAGACCAGGTTTGAATATTTTCTCCAACAACTGCATATTCACTTATCCAGTTCCCTGTTCCCACTCTCTTGTCAATCTTAAATCCTTCTTCTCCAACGCTGTTATCCTGCCAGTTTAATTGAATCGTGTAAATATTCACCTTTTCATATTCCAAATCACTCGGTGCCGGAAATGTATTATCAATATCTAAAATTTCTATATAATCAGAGACCTCATCTTCGTAAAATGCATAAATCCTGTATGACAATATTTCGTTTATTTCAGCACCATAGTCAATCCACCAGCCAGTATAATCTCCCACAATGGCATATTCCACAATCCATTCACCAGTACCAATGCGTTTATCAATTTTACCGCCATCTTCTCCAACGCAATTATCAGTCCAGGTCAATTCTATCTGATTAATCGCCAGTATCTCATATTCCGGATCTGTTGGAGCAGGAATAGTATTATCAATCTCATCACAAGCGGCATAATCAGATTCATAAATTCCCGCATAAGCTTTCACTCGATAGGTGATATCCTGATTCACGGGAGCAAAATAATCAATCCAGTTTACAATATTTTCTTCCGTACTTCCATATCCTTCCTGCCAGCCGGAACCATTAATCTGTCTGTCTATGATAAATCCTTCCTCTCCAAGCGAATTATCCAGCCAGCTTAAACTAAATCCTGTGAACATTCAGTTTTTCATATTCCAGATCAGACGGTGCGGAAAACTCCACCTCAATTTCACCTGTCGTATTATCAGAATATTCTTCTCCCAGATAACAGCATATCTGATAAGCAATACTATCCAGTGAATCACGCAGGCAGATGTCGTCCAGAAATTCCTCCGTATCCGCTGCCAGATCACTAATCTGCACAAACTCACCTCCATTGATGCTTCGGCTCAAGAGAAATCCGTCCTCACCAATGATATGCTCCTGCTCCCAGTTCAACTGGTAGGTGTGAATATTGATCTGCTCAACCTCAAAATTTATAATTTCCGGCAAATCATTATTGATCACCTCAGTCTCTATAAGATCAGATTCATAGACCCCGGCGAAAGCTCTCAGGCGATATTTCAGTTCTGCATTTACCTCAGCAGCTTCATCCAGCCAGACGACAATATTCTCGCCCACTACCCCGTAATTCTCCTGCCATTCAACATTATTAACCTGTTTATCTATCCTGAAGCCTTCTTCACCATTGCTGCTGTCAATCCAGCTTAACCTAATCTGGTCTAAAGCTGTTTTCTCATATTCCAGCCCGTCTGGTGCCGGAAATTCCATGCTGCTGCTTATTTCCGCATAAGCGGAATAGTCCTCTCCCAGAAAAGCTTTCACCCGATAGGATACTACCCCGATACTGTCCCTCTGGCAAATATCATCAACAAATTCTTCAATATCTGGCTCCAAAACCGCAATCTCGGTATAATTTCCTTCATCAATTGCCCTTTCGATCACAAATCCTGCTTCCCCGATAATATGCTCTGCCTGCCAGTCTAACCTGAAACAATGCACATTCAATTGCTCAATAGTCAGTTCATTTATCACTGGAAAGGTATTATCTATAACTTCCGAAACTGCCCAATCTGAAACATTTCCTCCTGCATATCCATAAATTCTATATTGCAGATCACAATTGATATCAGCAGCCTCATCAATCCATTCAACCGCATCAGCACTGAAAGCAGTATAATTCTCCTGCCACTCTCCATCCACGCATTTATCAATAACATATCCTTCTTCACCAAATGAATTATCTTCCCAGCTTAATCTGATCCGGTTAACTGTCAGCTTCTCAAACAATAGATTTGTCGGAGCAGGAAATAAAATCTCATTACTGATCTCTGCTGCAATAGAACGCTCTTCTCCCACGTAACAGTAAATTAGATAATAGACCACTTCATAACCAGCTCTATCACTAATATCATCAATATATTCAATGCTGTTCTCTCCCAAACTGGCAATTTCTATGAACCCGCTATCATCAATTTTCCTTTCTACAATAAAACCGTCCTCTCCATTTGCATTATCATGCCAGTTAAGATTATAAGTATGCACATTTGCCTGCATTACAGCCAAACTATCCGGTGCAGGTATTGTATTGTCAAAATATTCCAATAATATATCTTCTGAACAATTTATATCCGCAAAAGCCACAATTTTATATTGAATATTAACATTTACCGGAATAGCTGCATCTATATATTCCCTCAAATCACAGGCTGCTTCACAAACTATGATCCAATCACTGCTATCTCTTCTACTGATACGGAAACCTTCAATATTATCAATTTCAAATTCCCAACTTATTTTTTTCTCAGTAAGTGAAATATGTTCAATCTGCAGATTCTCCGGCTCCGGCATATCAAAATGCGTATCATAAGGATTATTCCGCGTAGGCGGTGCACTGCACGAAACGATCAAAAGAAAAGTAATGATCAATGAAAAATATCGCATTTGAAAACCTCCCCAAAACCAGTATTCATTACCTGAACCTAAATAGATATTTATTTCCCTCAATGTCAAGCATTAATTCTTCTCCTCCTTTCTTAACTGGAAAGTTTGACCATGTAGCTTAATCTTTCTTGATTAAGTCTTTAATTTAGTTAAACAAGAAATTTTAACCTACATCATTTCACAGAGTAATCCCGAAGTATCAATCCCCTCAATTTAAAATATCTCCTCTACTGTAAGACCCATGTGTCTGCCCCTTGTATGTTGACATTAGATATTTATAGAAACCATTGCGGAGGATAAAACCATCCGCAAAGTAGAAAAAAAGTTAGTCCTGTCAGTTTTGACTTAATAAGGCATAATCCATGAAGCCTGTTATACACAAAAATAAAAATACCTTCCCTCTGTGCCCTCTGTGGTTGATAATCTTCTCATTACATTATCCGTGTTCATCTGTGAAATCTGCCTGCCACTTGTCGTGGCGGAATTCATGTAGTCTGATGCCGTAGCTTTCTGAAAGTCATCTATAATTTCAAAGACGGATGAAGCGAAGGATGGTGGCTAATGAATAATTTTGAATTATGAATTTTGAATTTTTAATGGTATGTAATGTAACTTGGCTTTTTATGATAATTGGGATGTGATTCAGAAGGTAGATTTTTGGAGTACATCGAAAGTGTCGATGTGTCGAGTCGTTAGGTGAGAAAGTTTGAGGGAATCTGGGGTGGAGATTAAATAGGTGGTATTCGGTTGCAAGTTCATGCGGCTGGCACCGCACACAATGACATTCTCACTGTATTCCGAAAGTAGTGTTTTGGAGTACATCGAAAGTGTCGATGTGTCGATCTGTACCCGGTGAGAAAGAACTGGTAACAGGTATTTTTACTTTGAGGTCGATAATTTCTGGTGCTTTGGGATTTAATTTTTACGGTCGTCAACTGCGTCCCACTTGCGGAATACGCCAGCGGTACACGGAGGACTTGGCTGGGTTGAATGGGGCGTCCAGAAGTCTTGCCCTGGGTACAGTTCATCCCGATATATCGGGACTGACTTAGCTGGGAAGGAAATTAAGGATGAAGGATGAAAGATTAAGGATGGGGATTAATATTATGTGGTTGGGATGGTAAATGTGGGGGGAGGTTTATTCGTTGCGGTTGAGGAGGCGGTAGAGTTGGGTGCGGCTGATTTTAGCGAGCGTGGCGGCGGTGGAGATTTTGTTTTTGGCGGCTTTGAGAAGTTTTTTGGCATAGATTTCATCGAGATTATCGGAGAATTGGTGGCGATAAATTTTATATTCTTCCCAGTTAAGCGGGATATTATCTTCAAGCGAGTAGTTGCGGGGCAGGATGGAGCCTTCAAAGAGATCGAGCGTAAGCT
Organism: uncultured Candidatus Cloacimonadota bacterium; assembly: GCA_964485055.1. GTDB lineage: Bacteria > Cloacimonadota > Cloacimonadia > Cloacimonadales > TCS61 > Stygibacter. The sequence continues at coordinate 5,043 of CAZAHZ010000100.1, read as the reverse complement.
GATTTTTCTGACAGAGCACCATAGCCCGCTCGATGTCGTTTTCCAGTTCACGGACATTTCCATGGTAGGTTTTATTTTGAAGTAATTCCAGAGCCGGAGCAGTGATACCCTGAATATTCTTGCCAAAACGCTCATTATAGCGGGTGATAAAGTACTGCACGAGGTGGGGAATATCCTGCCTGCGGTTAGAGAGGGAAGGGAGATCAATTTTGATAACTTTGAGCCGGTAATATAAATCCTGCCGGAAAGAGCCATTTTCGATAGCAGTTTCCAGAGAACGATTTGTGGCTGCAATGATGCGGACATCTACCGGAATAATATTGCTGGAGCCTAAGGGAGTAAGTTGACGTTCCTGAATAACGCGCAGCAGTTTTGCCTGGAGAGCCACAGGCATATCGCCGATCTCATCAAGGAAGAGGGTGCCACCTTCAGTAGCTTCGATCAAGCCTTTTTTATTGCGGTCAGCCCCGGTGAAAGCACCTTTAACGTAGCCAAAGAGTTCACTTTCCAGCAGAGTTTCGGGAATGGCAGCACAATTAAGAGGCGTAAAAGGTTTAGTGGGAGCATAGCGTTTGTGAATAGACCTGGCGACAAGCTCTTTTCCGGTTCCTGTATCACCCGTGATGAGGACATTAACATTATGCGAGGCAACCAGTTTGATAAGCTGGTAGATTTTCTGCATGGCGGGGCTGTTGCCGATGATAGTGCTGTCAAATTCAGCATCGTTCTCAATCAATTTATCAAGTTGTTCACGGCGGATATTTTCAATAAGCAGAGCCTTTTCAAAAGCGGAGCTGCCCTGGACAAGTATCGAATTGAGCAGCTTTTTTTCTTCGATATTGAATACTCTATCAGATTTGGCATCGGAATAAATTACGCCATGTACGGCATTTTGCAGACGTAGAGGGTAGCAGACCGCAGAGCGTAAGCCAAGTCCGAAGATACTGGAATGAATATCAAAATCCGTGTCCTCCTGGAGGTCAGTGAGAAAGCTGATCTCATTATTTTCCAGAGTTTCCAGCAGTATGGTCTGGCTGACCTGCACGGTGTCAAGTTGCAAAGGTTGAAGATTTTGATCAATTCCCTGCCTGGGTGAAAGCATGCCATCCTGATAAGCAAAGAAAATAGCGCGATCAAGTTTGGCGATGCGGATGATCCCCTGGAGCAAGGCAGTCATAATTTCAGGGAAAGCCGTTTCATTATGGATCATGGAAACCACGTCCCAGAGCAGTTGGAGATGTTCGGGAGTATTTGAGGAAGCAGCAGCAAGCAGTTTTTGCAGGGGCTGAAAAGAATAAATATCGAGCAGATTTGTGATTTCCTGAGCAATGCGGCTATCTTCGAGGTGTAACCGGGCAGTAGCTATCTGGGTGGCATATACAATATAGAGCCAGGAGTCGTCATGTCGGCTGAGCAATTGCAAATGCTTCAGGATTTTATCCGGCGTGGGATCAAGCAGAGATAGAGTGATGTCCTTATAAGACTGCCTGGTGAGAAGATCAGGGATTGCAGAAAGAGAAGCGGAACGGCGGTTTTGCCAGAAAAGGAAGAAAAGAGAGAGCAGCAGGTCATCATTGAATTCCCGGAATCCGGAAGAAAGCAACTCGCTGGAAAGCGAACGGGCTTTGGCAGGATCAAGGAATTGCAGAATAAGGAGGCAATTGGCGATGATCTCCTGGTATAGAGGCGGATTTTCCGGCAGGCTTTTATCCTGGAGAAATTGATCAATAATGAGAAGTAGATCGTCGTTTTCACCCAGAGCAAAACGGGCAGTGACGGCGATGATCTCAGCCTGGTGGCGATAAGGCTCCAGATCAAGGTGCTGAGCGGTAGATACGGCATTCCGGGCGTAATTAAGAGCACGTTTCCATTGGGCTTTGTGCAGAGAAATATCGGCAAGATTGATCTCAGCGATCAGGTGATAATTACGGGCATATACCTTATCATCGTTATTTTCCGTGATACGGATAACTTCCAGATAGATCTGGCTGCACTGGTTATAATTATTTTTTTGATAATAGACAGCACCCATGTTATTAAGGCAGCGTAACACAGACTTTGTATCTCCGGTGGTGCGGAAGAAATCAAGAGCTTTCTGATAAGCAGCAATTGCCTCATCGAGCTGATCATTTTCCTGAAAGGCAATGGCAAGATCGGACATAATGACCGCAAATTCTTTTGTAGCAGGCTGGACATCAAGCTGCTGATAGAGTTCAATAGCAAGAGCGGGATCACCAAGTCGGCGGGTAAGAAAGGCTTTTGCTTTGCGGAGCGTGAAATCTAGATTATCGTAACCTATCCTTTGTTCGAGAAGAGTGATAAGCTGCCAGGCAGAGACAAAAAAGCCTTTTTGGGTAAGTATCCGGTATTGCGAGGTCATTTCATGCAGGGCAGTGATAAGGTCATTTCGCACAATGGCGATGAGAGCAGCATAAAGATGCCAGTTGTTCTCGGAAGCAATTTTCTGATACTGAGCGAGGGTATCTGCCGGCAGAGCTTGAAAATCGCCGGGATTAACCCGGAATTCGTTACTGGAAATAGAGATAAATCCGTTTTGAAGAGCTGCCGTGATCTGCTGCAGCCAATCCGTTTCCAGTAATTCTGCCAGATTAAGGGGCAGGGAGTAATCAATAGCTGCAGAAAGAGAAGGCAGTCTGAAATGATCCGGAGAAGTTGCGGGAAGAAGAAGAGCACGCAAATATAACCGGCTGGCATAAATGGACAGGGGGCGAAAATCAGCAGAATTAATCTGCTGCGAACCCACAGACTGGATGTAGGAGTTAAATTCCGGCAGAGCAATAAGCTGGGCAGGATAATTATTATCAATCAGCAGAGTGAGAGTATCTGAGCGGGTCTGCAATTTTCGGAAAAAGGGTGATTTCAGATCATTCTGGACAAGGATAATCAAGCCCCGGTCTTCAGGAAAATCAGCAATGTCAAAGAGATTATTCAGAGGTTTTTCACTGAATACAGAGAATTGAGCGAGGATATTTTCCGGATCATTGATCAGATCATTTTCTTTGATGATAAAAGCAGGCTTACCGGCAGCTTCGGCGTGCAGAATTATCTGGTTGATGAGCTTATCGGGTTCATCATCGGGATTGCACCTGGCAAGACGCTGGCTAAATAGGTTTTTGACCAGATCCTGCTGGACTGGGAAGAGATAATCATCAATTATACTCCATCTGAGCTGAGAAGCAAGACCGGAGACACTGCTGAAATATTGCATGGTCTGCACTACCGAGGGACGTCTGGCGGGATTATACTCAAGCAATGATCTGACCGGCTCTGGTAATGACTGCTCACTTTGCCATCGAGTCCAGGCTTGTTCATCGAGCAAAAGCTTCTGCCAGTTTTCATTGCCGGTTTTATCCGCAGGATGCTGCCCCTGGCTGAGGTAGCAATACAAAATCCCCAAAGCAAAGAGGTCGCAGGCAAAATGCGAGACATTATACTTGATCTTTTCCGGTGAACTGTAGGCAATATTACCGCGGAAACTGCCATCATAAAAATTATTGGTGGTAGCCAGCCCCAGGTCGAGCAGCCAGGGTTCGTTATGGCGGATAATGATATTTTCAGGCTTGATGTCATTAAGGCAGATGCCAGCGGACTGGATTGTTACAATCTGGTTACAGAGCAGAAAAAAGAATTTATCGAGATCATTTTGAGAGGTAAAATCTGAGGGTTGAGGAGATTTGCCGGTGATGTATTCCATAGCCAGCCAGACGGTTTCCGATTCTGTATAGTAATCTATGACAGCAGGGACATTAGCGTTATTAAGGGCAGAGAGAAAGATATATTCGCTGCGTGCCTGGGCAGCGCCGGCGGGCTTATATTTCTTGAGGACTATTTCTTTGCCGACTTCATCCGTTGCCAGCCAGGTGGTGGCAAAGCTGCCTTCACCAATTTGACTGATAAACTTATATTTATTCATGCCGCAACAATATTGTGACAGTCTTATAGCGTCAAGGTAATATTCTAATGAGACCTATAAGACTATAAGACTTATGGGACTTATGGGCGAATGATGATTCGCCCCGATGTTTATCAGGGGTCTGGGAGAATTACGGTGATTTGGGTGGATAGGACGGATTTTTATGATGTATAAATGTGATTAGAAAGACAAATAAATGATAAATTAAAAAATTTTCTTGCAGTAAATAATAAAGAGAATTGTTATGGCTAATGAGATAATGAGGAGCTATTATGATAGAAAAAGAAATTAGATGGAAACAAAGATTAAATAATTTTGAGAAAGCATATAGGCTATTTACCGAAGCTGTGTTAGTTTATCCGGATTTAAATGTTTTGGAGCAAGAAGGTTTAGTTAAAAGGTTTGAATATACTTTTGAATTAGCCTGGAAGACCTTAAAGGATTATTTGGAAACAGAGGGTTTTTTAATAGAAAAATCTCCAAGGGGAGTTATTAAACGCTGTATAGTGGCAGAATATATAAGTAATGGACAATTATGGATGGAAATGCTGGAAGCCAGAAACAGCACAAGTCATGAATATGACGAGAGAATTCTGCGTGAATTGGTTCATAATATTGTGAATAATTTTTATGATGGCATAAAACAGGTCTTTATGTTTTTGGAAGATAAGAAATGAAATTCGGGTTAACAGAAAAGCAACAAGATTTAATTAATAATGCAACTATGGAAATACCTGAAATTGAGGAAGTAGTAATTTTTGGTTCACGAGCTATGGGAAATTATAAAAAAGGTTCGGATGTGGATATTGCTCTTTTTGGGAAAGCTGTAAACAGAAGTATTGCGTCAAAGCTTAGTTTTGTTTTAAATGAAGAACTCTATTTGCCATATTATTTCGATGTTATTGCGTTTAATACAATAAATAATGAAGCACTTAGAGAACATATTATAACATTCGGAGAGGTGTTTTATCATCGGCGCATGACATGTTAGATAAGGAGACGATTAGTTATCGTAAAAACCTGCTTAGCAATAATAAAAAATCATGTCTTCTTTTAATGAGTTCAGTGCAAAAACCTCATTAAGTCAAAAAGAGAGAGGAGAAAGATAT
>CAZAHZ010000099.1:0-11153 GCA_964485055.1 uncultured Candidatus Cloacimonadota bacterium | reverse complement strand
GGTCTGCCCGTACGGTAGAGGAGATATTTTTAAAATTCCGGGGGGATGCCAGATGTTAGATAAAAAGAGATTGACTTTTTGGGGATAATAGTTAGATTATGAATAGCCAGAATATATAAAGGGGAAGGTTATGAAAAAGTTTTTATTGATAGTAATACTTTTAATGGTAATGGAACTGATATCAGCACCTGTGAGCCAGACAGATATAGCAAGAGCAGCAGGTCGCTGGTATGAGGAGAGAACAGGCAATCACGAGAGTGTTGTGGAGACTTTTGCTTTGGAAGAGCAGGGAGAAGTTGTACTTTATGTATTTAACATGAAAAATGGTTTTGTGATCACAAGTGCAGACGACAGAGTAAAACCTGTATTTGGATATGGTAATGAAGGGAAGGTGGATATTAATAATTTACCACCGCAGTTAGAAGAGATATTATCCTGGCAGAAGCAGGAGATCAGAGCGGGGATCGCTGAGAATGAAATTCCGACAGCAGAGACCAGCCAGGAATGGACACACCTGTTGTCAGAAGAATTTATTCCACAACGTAATTTTCGTGATGTTGATCCATTGCTAACAGTCAATTGGGATCAGGGACAATATTACAACGCCTTATGCCCGGTAGATTCAGAAGGACCCGGGGGTCATGTCTGGGCAGGCTGCGTAGCCACAGCCATGGCACAGGTGATGAAATACTGGGAATATCCGGAAATGGGAAGTGGATCTCACAGTTATTACCATTGGTATTATGGTACACAATCAGCAAATTTTGGTGCAACAACCTATAATTGGGCAGGCATGCCCAATTCGGTTTATTCACCGAATACATCAGTGGCAACACTATTTTATCATCTGGGAGTATCCGTAGAGATGGATTATGGCGTGGATGGTTCAGGAGCCTATAGTGATGATGCGCGGGATGCACTGGTGGATTATTTTCTATATCAGAATACGGCAACATTATTATGGAAAGGCGATTATACCACAACAACCTGGAATACGATGCTGCGGGGAGAGCTGGATAATGGCAGACCGTTATTCTACAGGGGTCAGAATTATTCCAGCGGGCATGCCTTTAATCTTGATGGCTACCAGGGAACGGATTATTTTCATATAAACTGGGGCTGGAGTAGCAGTTACAACGGTTATTTTTATCTTGATGACATGACGCCGGGAAGTCATAATTATAATCTGGAGCAGGCTGCAATATTCTATCTGGAACCATCTTTGGAGCCTGTTGTGGAAGTTATCAGTCCCAATGGAGGAGAAAGTTTTGCGCTAGGTGATACAATGACAATCACCTGGAATTCGGAAGATATCAGTAATAATGTGAATATCATGCTCTATAGCGGAACTTCCATAAATAATGTGATAGCCACTCAGACGTTGAATGACGGGAGTTATAATTGGGGGATACCCAGCAATCATGATACAGGGGATTTATTCCGCATTAAAATAATTGATTATGAGAATAATTCCATCTATGATTACAGTGATGGATATTTCAGCATATATGATCCCATCCCGGGAGAATTAGAGAGCGTGGTGATCACGATCAGTGATGCTCAAGCCAATATGGGTGAAGAATTCAGTATAACAGTATCCACTTCGGAATTGATGTCAGGCTGGAATTTGATCTCATACCAGTTTTCGTTCCTTTATGATGAGGATATAATGAATTTCACCAGCTATACGGGAGGAGATTTCATGGGAAATCTGCTGGCTTATGAAAATATTCCGGGGCATATAGATGTTGCCTATGCCAACGCAATGCCCTTGAACGGGAGCGGTAATCTGGTCGTACTTAATTTTGAAGGTACAAATCCCGGAACTTCCAGTCTTAATATACCTGATTTTCGCTATAATACTTATGATATAGATAATGTAGTATCGGGAGAGGTAACCATACTTGAATATAATCCATTCGAGGAAGTGATAATTACAGCAGGATCAGGTAATACAGCGCTAGGGAATACAATTGAAATTCCGATAAGCACAACGGAATTGATAGCTGAAATGGGAGTGATCTCATTCCAGTTTGATCTCACGTTTGATAATTCGCTGCTTAGTTTTGACAGTTATTCTCTTGGTGAAGTGCCTAATATGGGCAATTTCATTGCCAATGAGTCTACTCCTGGGGTCATTTCAGTAGCCTATGCGAATGTGACGCCGATCACAGGAGAAGGAACATTGTGTAATCTGTCTTTTGTTGCTGACGCTTCGGGAACAAGTGACTTGGTGCTTAGTGAATTCAAATATAATTCCACTTATCTTTTCAACCTGGTAAATGGCAGTATCACTATCTCTGATGTTCAATATCCTGACTGGATTATCAATCCGCCGGATTATGAATACAGTGGTTCAATCTGGGGTATTGTTTTACTTGATGATGTGGAAGTGGAAGTAACCACCGGTATGCTGGGTTGCTTTGTGGGTGACGAATGTCGAGGTATTGCCCAGGCAAGTAATGGGACAATTCAATATATGGAGTACTTTGATCGTGTTCTTTTCTTACCGGAGGTTTACAGTAATCAGACGAGTGGAGAAACTTTAGATTTTCTCTATTTTGACGCTGAAACTGAAGGCATCTATCAGGTGGCTGAATCTATAGATTTTGTTGCGGACATGGTAGTTGGAGATGGTAATAATCCTTTTGTTTTTCATGCTTCCACAGTAACTACCATTGACATCACCAAAGCTATGGTGCCCGGCTGGAACTGGTTTTCGCTTAATGTAACCGGTGAAGATATGACTACAAACGGAGTGCTGGCTTCAATTGGCAATAACGCATCTAATATAAAAAGTCAGACACAAAGTGCGATCTATTATCCGGGACCCGGCTGGCTGGGATCTTTGAACACAATTAATAACTACACCTTCTATAAATTAGGTGTAAATAATCCTGCAACTCTGGAATATACCGGAATACCCGTTGATATTGCAGAGATTACTTATAATCTGACCGCAGGCTGGAACTGGATATCTTATGCCCCGCAGGTCTCTGAGAATATCAATTATGCCCTGACTTCCCTGGAAAATGGCACAAACATTAAAAGTCAGACACAGAGTGCGATGTATTATGCTGGACCGGGTTGGCTGGGCAGTTTGACAACCTTGCAGCCCTTGGGCGGTTATATGCTGAAGATGGGTGCACCGGAGCAATTGAATTATCCTGAACCTCTGGCAACAATCTCGCAAACCACAGAGATCATGCCGGTTGATAATTCAGTAAACAACAATGAGCTGCGTGATATACCGAACTGGTCATTTTACTATCCTGGTTTTGAATATAGTGGTTCGATCTGGGGAATATTGATTCTGGATGATGTTGAAGTTGATGTAACATCCGGAATGCTGGGCTGTTTTGTCGGTGACGAATGCCGGGGAATTGCCCAGGCAGGCGATAGTTCAATTCAGTATATAGACTACTTTGATCATGTTTTATTCCTGCCGATGGTTTATAGTGATCAAACCAGTGGAGAGACACTGGATTTTTTATATTATGATGCAGAGACCGATGAAGTCTATGAAGTAGCCGAGACAATTGAATTTGTAAGTGATATGGTTGTCGGAGATGGATTTGAGCCATTTATTTTCACAGTGGACACAGGTGCTAATTCCAATGGAGAAGACCAGATAGCCGAAAGCCGAGTAGTAAGCTGCTATCCTAATCCATTCAATCCGGAAGTAAATATCGCTTTTTATCTGCAGCAAACCGAAATGATTGATCTCACTATCTATAATATCCGGGGACAAAAAGTCCGGACGTTATTTACGGGTGTGATGTCAGGTGGTGATCATTCCTGTCTCTGGGACGGAAGAGATGAGAAGGGAATTGCACAGGCTAATGGCGTATATTACTATAGACTGCAAACTGCAGGAAAGACATTATCCGGCAAAATGGTAATGCTCAAATAATTCTATAAAACTTAGTAAAAAAAAGGAAGAGCAAGTGGTAACGCATTTGCTCTTCTCTTTTTCAGGATAGTTCATTTTTCTTGACTTACAGGCTGATTTAAAAAGAATTACTGGCAGGGAGATAATTATGGAAAGTGTAGAATTATTAAAACAATTGACAATGGCTGCCGGTATATCCGGTCATGAGTCAGGAATAACGGAGATCATGAAGGAGCATTTGAGCGGCTGGCAATATGAACAGGATCGCATGGGCAATATCACCTTTATCAAGAAAGGTAAGGGAAGTGGAAAGAAGCTGCTGTTTATTGCCCATCAGGATGAGATCGGATTTATTGTAGCAGATATACTGCCGTCCGGGATGTTAAAAATGCAGGAAATAGGGGGATGGGATCCTGCCACATTATTATCATCACCAGTGGAAATCATTAATGATCAGGGTCAGAAGATACCTGGGATAATCGGATCAATACCTAAACATTTTCTGAGTGAAGGACCTGTTTTACCGCAAATATCGAATATGTTCATAGATATTGGTGCAATTGATAAAGAAGATGTGCTCAATAATTATGGGATAACGCTGGGCAGTCCGGTTATACCGGTATGCAGAAATTATTATAATGAGCAGAGCCATAGAATGTTTTCCAAAGCCTTTGATGACAGGGCAGGAATTGCGGCATTGATAGATCTGGGATTAAAGATGCAGGCAGAAGAAGTAGAAAACACGGTATATCTTTGTGGAAGTGTACAGGAAGAAGTGGGAACGAGAGGAGCACAGGCAATAGCAGCCTACACGGATGCAGATGTCTGCTTTGTGTTGGAAGGAGCTCCAGCAGATGATATACCGGGGATACCGGGGATACCGCAAACCTGCGTAGGCAAGGGAGTTCATCTGCGGATCTTTGATCCCACGCTGATCATTTCACCGCCTTTGAGAAATAAGATCATCAAAATTGCAAAAGAGAATAATATTTCGGTTCAACCTGCTGTACGCCGTGGTGGAGGCACTGATGGTCGCCAGATACATACAGCGAACAGGGGTATTCCCACAATTGTGCTGGGAGTACCTGTCCGATTTGCTCATAGTCATAACTGCCAGATTTCTCTGGATGACTACGAGCTGCTGGTAACATTATGCCAGGAGATAATAAGAAATTATAAGGATTGACGATGAAAAAAGAGATTCGCAAGCCAATGCTGGCACGACGTAAAGAGCTTTCGGAGAGCAGTTACAAGCGGATGAGTGCAGTAATCTGCGAGAAACTTATAAGGAATTCTCGAATTCTGCAGGCTTACAGCGTACATATCTACTATCCGATCTATAATGAAGTAGATATTCGACCTGTAATAGAATTCCTTTGGAATAATAATAAGAAAGTGATTATGCCAAAAGCAGATTTTCATACACGTGAAATGTCTAATTATTATGTTATCAGCTATGGTCAATTAGAAGAAACGCGTTTTGGACTGCATGAACCGAGAGCTAATAGTCCTTTGCATCTTGGTTCTCCTGATGTGGTGATTGTACCGGGAGTAGCCTTTTCCAGTGACAGGTATCGTTTGGGATATGGCTCAGGTTTTTATGACCGTTTTCTTAAGGGTATTGATTCATTTAAAATCGGGGTAGCTTTTGAAATGCAGATAATCGCTAAATTACCGGTAGAAGAGTATGATCAGAAACTCGATCAGATCATAACTGAGAAAAGGGTAATATAAAAAATCGGCATCTGGGGGACAGATGCCGATTCTGTACTCACTGTATTAAGAAAAGAGTCCGGGATACCAGAATGGAGTCGGATATCCCGGTGTTTCGGGGGATTATCTAAATAATATTTTTCTATTATTCATATTTTTAAGACACAAATTTCCCTCATGGCTGGTTATTTCTCCCAGCGTCATATCAACGGGTAGCTTGATTTTAAGATTTATCATCGTGCAATTTTCAGGGCTGCTGCAACAGGTTCGGATTGTTAAATCTCCATCATTACTGATCATTACTTCCTTGTTTTCAAGATCATATATAGAAAGAGGGGATATTTTCAGGATTTCTACTTCAGCATAATCTCTATTCCAGGTGATGATTTTCACATCTGCATCCACATTATCCAGATTTAACACTGATCCTTTGGTCATATTGTATTGATGGCGTGAGTTTTTGCGATAATAGTTCTGCCCATAGCAAGAAGTAGATTGGAAATTTGGGATACCCGTCTTTTCAAAAACCTGGTTTTCGGAGGTCTTATCGGGCAGGGGTATAATTCTTGCCTGTAATCCCTGGGTTATTGCTGTTATCAGCAATAATGTGATAATCAAGTACATTTTCATCTTAACCTCCTGATTTCAATTACTGATTACAGAATATATGGATTGCATAAAGGGAGCCAAATCATATCGCAAGTATTGAATTAACTGGTATAAAATGGGTTAGGGCGAAATTGTATTTTTTTAAATGGTGGGATTAATTTATCTTTTTGATAAAAAAATCACGGTACTTTTATTTAATTGATAAATATCACCAGATCAGATCATGTTTAATTCATCCAGAATAGCAGTCAGGAAATCTATTCCGGGACCGATGAGTTTATCAGGAAAATCATAATGTATAGAACCAAGAGGCTGGTGATTGAGACCTGCACCCAGACCAAACATGGCGATCGAAGAGATTTGGGCATAATGCCCAAAATCTTCGGACCAGGGGAAAACTTTATCAATTTCAATTAAATCATGTCCTTTTTTACCTGCCACAGATCTGATAATTTCAAGGGCATCAACAGAAGATACAAGACCGGGGAAACTATCAGTAAAACTATGGATAATTTCAAGTTCATGCTGAAGACAGATTCCATGAATATATTCCAGAGCACTTTCTTTCATCTTTTCCAGATAAGTATCGTTCATGCTGAGGAATCTGATTCTGATCTCTGCCTGATCCGGAGCTTTAATAAAATTTTGCTTACCCATCTGAATATAGATAATAGAGGCTTTGGATTGAGTGGCACCATCTGAACATAAGCGAGGGATATTACTGATAATATCTCCGCAAGCGATTGAGAAATCTATATTATTTGTAGTATTATTCTGGTGACTTTCCTGTCTGAGTTTGAGAACCAGTCCTGTTGATGCGGAAGTGAACCCCTTTTGGGAGATGATGATACTATTTTCAGGGTAGCCCGGAATATTCTGCAAAGAAAAGCTAAAATCGGGTTTAAGTTCCTGAAAATGTTTTTCTTTCAGTAATTTAAGAGCACCCTTACCATTTTCGGCAGAAGGTTGAAAAACTAAGATAACTTTACCTTTTTTTAGATCAATTTCATATAATCTGGCTGCAAGTCCGGCTAATATTGCTGCATGTCCATCATTACCATGCAAATGAGCGACCTTTTTTTCTCGGGAAGCCCAGGAAATATCCGTGGATTCCCGGCTGGCTATGGCATCTATCTCGGAGCGGAATAATACTTCAGGTCCGGGTTTCTGGCTATCAAATTCATAAGCTAAACCTGTTCTTCCCATATTTTGAAAAGTCTGGGTGGGATTAAAATTTCTTACGAAGCGATGGATTCTTTTATTAGTGGAATTTTCCTTGCCGGATAATTCGGGATGCTTATGCAGCAGGTGGCGTAATTCCAGAATTTCTCTTTTTACCAGAGAATTTTTTTCAAGTACTTTTTTTTGAGCAATTCTGGTGGCTTCCAAAAAGTCTGTTTTGTAGTCTAACAGTTTATCTACAAAGAATTCAAGTTGCTCAAACTCATTGATATCATGGAGAGGATTTTTTGCAAGATGTAATAACTGGTAGCTCCTTAACACACGATATGCGGGAACATCCCATTCGAGAGCGATTTTTTCTCTTAGCCAGTAATATTCTTCCAGGTATAATTTCTGATAAGGAGTAAGATGAGCAGAATTTCTGACGCGTAAATGAGGATTTGATATTTCCTGAAATCTGCACTGTTCCACTTTATGACATTGATCCCAGGCTGTTTCCAGCAAGTCTCCTGCTTCCAGTTGGGGCATTATAATTTCCCTGGCTTCCACCAGATAGCGAACATCCAGAGAGGCATATTTGATCTGATCGGAGGTTAAGGGTCTCCTGAACCAATCGGAAGTTTGAAGGTCTTTTTCTAAATCAAGATCAAATAATTCTTTGATAAAGTGCTTCAGCGATCTTTTCCCCATTCCTAACAAGTTGCTGCAAACCTGAAGATCAAAAAGTCCTTTCAATTCTATTCCAGACAGATCAGCCAATAAACTGGCATCAAAACTTGCGGAATACATTATTTTAATGATATCGCTGTTTTCCAGAACAGGCTTGAGTATGCTTAAATCCAAGACTGTGGTATCTATCAGCCAACATTGATCTCCATCCCAGATTTGTGCCAGGCATAATTTTTTGCCATATCTGTGAAGATTAGCGTCTGCTTCCAGGTCAAGCGCAAATTCTGGTAATTGTCCGAGTTTTTCTGCCAGAGAGATTAATTGATCTTTTGCCTCTACATAAATTACTGGATAATTCATTATACAAACCGTAATCCTTTTGTTGAAAAAGCGTTTAATTCCAGACCCGAAAAATCCTGTCTCTGATATTTATCAACTGCCGCTGCACCTATCATTGCTGCATTATCCATACAATAGCCCAGAGAAGGAAAAAAAACTTCTATCTGCCTTTTTTGTCCCTGAGAGGACAAGGTCTCCCGCAGGTAACTATTAGCTGCAACTCCACCGGCAACAACTATCCGATTTATTCTGTTCCTGACAGCATAAGCCAGGGTCTTTTTTATCATGATATCCACTATGGCTGCCTGAATTGAAGCTGCAATATCTGCTGTGTGATCTTTGATAATTGCTGCATCGGTGTTCTTGAGATAATTGCGGATTGCTGTCTTTAAACCGCTATAGCTGAAATCATAATCGTCCTTTCGATCCAGACCCCTGGGGAAGTTGACAAAAGTGCGATTTCTCTGCCTGGCAAGGCGATCTATCAGCGGACCTCCAGGATAGCCAAGACCCATTAATTTGGCTGCCTTATCAAATGCTTCACCTGCTGCATCATCTCGCGTTTTGCCTATTATTTCAAATTGATGGGGATTTAGAAAATTTACCAGTTCTGTATGACCACCTGAAACAATTAATGCCAGATAGGGTGGATTCAGGTCTGGATAATTGAGTTTGATGGCATGGAGATGTCCGACCATATGATTGACCGCAATCAAGGGTTTATGGTTAGCATAAGCTAAACTTTTGGCAAATGATACTCCCACCAGAAGAGAACCGATTAAACCTGGGTTAATTGAGACGGCAAGGGCATCTATATCAGCAAAAGTAAAGCCTGATTTATCCAAGGCAAGTTTGGTTAACCACATAATATTTTTTAAATGCAGACGACTGGCTAATTCAGGGACAACTCCACCATATTCATTATGAAGTATCTGGCTACTGATACAATTGCTGTGCACTTTATATTCACTATCAATTATTGCTGTGCAGGTATCATCACAAGAAGTTTCAAAACTCAATATTTTAAATAATTTGCTCATCAGCTAATTTAGTCTGGTAACCCGGATTTTTTCAGGTGTATATTCCAGGAGTTTGATATCAGAGGGCAGCTCGAATTTCAATGTGCCGTAGATGTCTTCTTTGTTATCAGATAATATTAACTCCACCAGTATCTGGTCTTTTTTAATACTACTAATTTTAGAATCGGAGCCCTCAATTTTCACGGTTACTTTACTGGGAGAAAATGATATTTCTTTATTTCCTTTATAAGTTACCGGTATCAGGGGTATGGTTTTTATAGTTTTCATTTTACTGTTAAATTTGATCACAATTTCCTGAGTATTCAATTCCACGAGCCTGGAAGGGTTTTCCAGAGCAACACGTAATTGATTGTTCTTGAAATCACGCTTGGAGACAGGCTCAGTTTTTATACTTTCCAACTCTCCAAGCAGCTTTTCCGGTCCATTTAACTGAACTATATTACTGCTGATATCCAATTGCTGTTCACCAAAAAATTGTTCGTCAGCCTGCGAGGCAAATGTTAAAGTAACAGGTTTTTGAATACTGATTATCCGGTCCATTTCAATCAGTTTTACTCTTTCGGCAAAACCAATCACATATTCGAGTTGCTTTTCGGTGCAATTAAGATTTTCAGGATTTAGATGAAGTGAGTTCATCCCGTATTTCAATTTGCTGCCATCTACCCGGTAAGAAATATTCTGATGCTTGAATACCAGGATATAAACTCCTTTTGCCCGCAAAATTAAATTTATCTCTGGTTCATTGGCGCCAGTGATCAATAATTCCCGGGGTTGGGGTTCAAAGACTATTGGTATTGATAAAGTCTCTTCCTGCTCGGATAATAAAACGGTCTGTAGCCATAAAAAAACTGCCAGAAAGGCAGCAGCTAACCATATCCAGATATATTTTTTCATTATATGAAAACAACGACCCCTCTAGGAAAAGTCGTTGCCTTTTTGATCTTTTAATTTAACGCCGGATGATTCTGACCAGCTTTTCTCCCATATATGACACTTTCTCATTCTCATCGTTTTTCCAGTCTTCGATAGTTTGTTGGGTAAGCAGGACAAATTCCTGTGATTGTTCGTTACGGTTTCGCTGAACAATTATATTTGCCAGCTTCTTCATTGATACCCAGATAGTTTTTACTCGCGTCTCATCTGCTTCTACCAGCCATTCTCTGATATAGGGGAAAACTATAATCGGATTGCTGCGGGCAACCTGCGTTAGAATATGAGTGATTTTCTTTTGAACTTCGATTTTGTTATCATCAATTGCATTACTAATGAACTCCATAATGAAGTTAGGGTCACTATTACTGATATTCTCCATGCCATGAAAGGATAAAGCTCTTTTATTTTCATCATCGGATTTGATCCACTCGCTCATCCGCTCTTTCATCAGATCAGGATATTTACGCCACATCTCGTTCACGATACTCTCTGCTTCCCAGGGTGTGGAATTATAACAGGTTTCGAGGATATCAAGAATCTTCTCAGGATAATCCTGATATTTATGAAAATAGAAGAAAATCGCCGTTGCGCGGATGCCATAAAACTTGTGATCAATCATTTTACTGATCAAAGGCTCTACTTTTTCTGAATCTTCATGATGGGCTAAATATGTACCCAGATGCTCTCTGATAAAATAGTTAGGGGTGTTGGCAACTTTGTAGATCTCTTTCTCTACTTTGTCCATTTAATTTTTCTGCGTTTATTAATGCTCTTTC
>CAZAHZ010000098.1:0-11325 GCA_964485055.1 uncultured Candidatus Cloacimonadota bacterium | reverse complement strand
CGATTGCATTTTAAGAATGAAGAACAATATATAAAAATCAACAAACAAATTGATATTTCAAGTCATATCAAAGAACATCAAAAGATGGAACAACAAGTTGTCAAATATAAAGAAATTTATGAGAATAATTCTATTTTTGAGTTTAATTGCTTGAGATGATGGGTATTTGGGAGTTCGAGAAGTTATTAGGCTCGCAGCGGGGGTTGGTGATGGTGGTGTGGGTTTTGGCGGCGTTATTGAGTTTATCGCTGTCGGCATTGGGGTTTCTGGTTGCGCGGAAGCCGGTGTAGTCGTAGGTGTACACTTCATCGGTATCGAGGGGGATGTTATATTGAACAAAGACATCCCAGTCATCAACAACTTTTATATCCCATTCCATTTCGGGAGTGCAGGACCAGGTGAAGAACTCGCCGGGAGAGATATCGGTGTAGAGGTCATTGCTGCCCCAGGTGGGATCAGAGGAGGGAGAGAGATAAACTTCGGTGATATAGAAAGTGGTGGAAATATTATTGATCCAGATACAGCCGGCATCGGGGTGGATATCCAGGCGGGAATAATTATCTTCCACTACCGTAATAGCAGTTGAGCCGGCAAAGAGAGTGTAACCGTTATAATCAACGGTTTTAGTCACAGAGACCCCAACGGGATCGTAAAATTTGGTGAGGTCACCCCAGATGGGGATCACTTCGAGGGGACCATCATTGATGATGACCCACATCTCAGCAGACTGGCTGTAGCTTTCGATGTCGAGGCAGCCATAGGCATTGTCAATGGTGACATAAGCAGCGATATTGGGACTGAGATCGGCATAAGTTACGGAATACTGGTCACACATTTCTGAATTAATAATGTGAGTGTAGTCAATAATAGCACGACCACCATTAACATTCAGACCAGCAACGCCATCTTCCACGATAACAATTTTGGAGCCATTAGCAGGAATATCGTCCATGATGTTAGAACTGCTGGCAGAATTATATATCCAGACGCGGGCAGGATTGGCAGAGAGGTTGGAAATCTGAATGGAAGCCGTATCACCGGAGGTATCATCATTTGAGTCTGATTCGCAGGCGAAGAGAAAAACAGCAACCATGGCAATGAATATCAATTTCAGCAGATTTTTCATTAAATCCTCCATAAACAATTAATCTAAGACAATAGAAAAGAGATAAGTTTTAATGTCAATTAATTTGGCTTAATTAATACAATATGAAATTTCTTGACTGAATAGGGATATTTCATGGTTTTAGAAAGTGAGAGGAGTATCCACAAAAAGAGTGGAAGAGCTAAAAGTGTATGAGGACAGGAAGCAATAAATATTGTAGAAGGAAGAAATTATGAAGAAATTTATTTTACTTATCATTTTATTATCAGCAAGTATGAGTTTACTAGGTCGCTGGATAACCGTGAGTCAGGAACCAGCGGTGGAATTGTACCAATGTGAACAGCAGACGCGAGGTGAAGCAGAGATAGAGTTCAATCTTGAGGGGTTTGACCTGATAGAAAAGAAATATAATGGCGAAAATTATACTGTGATCAGTCATAAAGATGCAGGGGAAATGCTGGAGGTTGGCATGCCGGACTTGCCGGTATTTACGAAAGCATTGATAATACCCGACGAGGGAGATGCAACAATTGAGATCATCAGTTATGAGCAAATCGAATATAAAGAAATGCTGATCTATCCTCAGGAAGCTTTACAGTATGAAAGTGAAGAGCCGAGGGATAATTTTACTATAAACAGGGAGTTTTATCAGAGTCGGGGAATCTATCCGGAGTCAATTGCCTGGGCAGGCGAGCCGGCAATAATGCGAGATTTCCGGGTGCTACCTGTAACCTTCAGTCCATTTCAGTATGATGCAGGAACCAGGACATTAAAAGTGTGCAGTAATATCAGAATTCGTGTAACGGTGGAAGGCAGAGGAGGTGTCAATGCCAAATACAGTGACCGGAAGCGTTCACGGGCATTTGAGGAGATGTACCAGGCAAATACGTTAAATTATGAGCAATTATCGCTGCGGGACGAATACCAGGTGCCGACGATATTATTTATCTGCAATAACAATGATGACGTGCTGGAGAATCTGGCATATTTAACGGAATGGAAAAAGCAGAAGGGGTTCAATGTAGTGGTGGCAACGACTTCGGAAACCGGAACAACAAATACATCAATCAAAAATTACATTCAGGATGCTTATGACGAGTGGGAAAATCCACCGGAATATGTGAACATTATCGGAGATGGCAGTGGAACTTTTACAATAGCAACCTGGTACACATCTGGCGGTTATGGAGAAGGAGATCATCCTTACAGTCAACTGGAAGGTAATGACATCCTGGGAGATGTGATGCTGGGCAGAATGACTTTTTCCACAATAGGTGGTTTACAGACAGTGATTTCCAAAGCATTAAACTATGAAAAGACGCCATATATGGGCAATACTGCGTGGTATAGCCGGGCATGCCTGACGGGTGATCCAAGTTCATCCGGTTATTCCTGTGTGGCTTTTGCGAAATCGGTCAAGGAACTGATGCTTGATTATCCGGGGAATTTCTGGGGAGATGATAATTTTATAGAGCTATATTCCAGCCCCTTTCCGAGTGACATGAATGATGCCATCGATACGGGAGTATTATATTTTGCCTACAGAGGATATGGCGGGACGTCCGGCTGGTATTCCGGCAATACAACCAATGGATATATGATGCCCTTTATAGTGATGCCCACCTGCGGATCAAACAACTGGCAGGCAAGCGCAGGCAATATAGAAACATTTTATCAGATGGGCTCAGTCTCGTTGCCCAATGGAGGTATAGGAGGCATGGGAACAGCCACATCGGGTACGCATACCCCGTTCAATAATGCCATAGCCATTGGCATTTATGGTGGAATTTTCCGGGACAATATTTATTCCATGGGCGGTGCTGTATTACAGGGTAAATATTATCTCTGGCTGACATTTCCGCAGCCTGGAACGTCTGGTTATGTGACTCAATTCTCTCACTGGAATACGTTGATGGGAGACGGTTCGCTGGAATTATGGACCAGAGTACCACAGGATTTGTCAGTTATCTATGAAGATGTGATACCAAGCGGGGCAAATTATTATGAAGTGGCAGTTTTAGATTCCATTGGAAATCCTGGAGAAGATGCCTGGGTAACATTATATGGAGAAGACACCGAATTTACAGCAACAGGATACTGTGACTTTAGTGGCTCAATCATACTTGATCTAGCGGACGCAGATGACGGGGATTATACTTTAACAGTGACTAAACATGATCATATCCCTTTCAGCGAGACAGTGACCATAGAGCAGGTGGATCAGTATGTTGATATAAATGGAATAGTTTATGACGATGCAGCCGGGAACGGCAATGGCATAGTCAATCCTGGCGAGACAGTGGAAGTGATATTGACACTGGAAAATACCGGCATTGCAGCAGTCAGCGATGTTAATGTGACAATGGAATGCAACAGCGATTATGTCAGCGTAATAACGCCAGAAATAGATTTTGGCGACATAGCAGCCGGGGGGGCTGCAACATCAACTGGCGGTTTGGAGCTGGGATTTGCAGCGGTACTACAGGGAGGTGTGGAAATCCGGACAGAACTGACAATAACAGATGCGGATGATAACGAATGGACAACGTGGCTGCAGATCCCGATTGAGGGAGCAAGTTTGTATGCCAGCAGTTATACAATAGACGGTGACGGAGTGATAGATCCGGGAGAAACAGAAGATATTTATTTTACTTTACATAATAATGGCAATCTGCTGGCAGCAGGAGTGAATGGGCTGCTGATCTGTAATAACCGGCGCATAACGATAGAGGATAGTTTGGGAAATTTTGGCACAATAGCAGCCGGCGGGTCTGGTAACAATGCCAATGCCAGGTTTACGGTTACAGCGAGTGCAGCAATACTGCCGGGGACATATATCCCATTTATCATACAACTTACAAATGCTGATGGTTATGACAGCTTTGTAACGATGAACGTGGCTATTGGTGAGCCAGAAGTAACTGACCCTTATGGACCGGATGAATATGGCTACTGGTGCTATGATGATGAAGATACAGATTATGCCAAGTGTCCGGAATATGACTGGGTAGAGATAGATCCCGATTATGGAGGAGATGGTTCAGGTTTTACCTGGGAAACCGGACTGTATATGGGTACAGGCACCGGAACAGGTACTTATTCGAATCTGGAATTCCCGGAAGATTTTACATTTGTTTTTTATGGTGAAGATTACAACCAGTTATGCGTGAGTACAAATGGCTGGATAGCACCGGGTCACCATGAATCGGGTAATTTTATGAATTATGTGATACCGGGACCACAGGGACCGAGTCCGATGATAGCAGTATTCTGGGATGATCTAGCGGTCAGCAACGGAGATATACTGTGGTATTATGATGATGATCTGCATTATTATGTGGTGGAGTGGTCTCGAATCACGAACGGAGATACGGGAGCAGGCGAAACATTCGAGGTGATACTGTATGATCCGGTCTATTATCCGACCACAACGGGCGACAGTGAGATCAAGATGCAGTATCTGGATGTAACCAATAATAACGTGGGTAATTATCCGAGCAATCATGGACAACACTGCACAATAGGGCTGGAAAATGAGGATTCCCTGATTGGACTGCAATATACATTTAATAACACTTATCCGGAAGCCTGCAAGCATCTGGAAGATAATATGGCAATCCTTTTTACGTCCCCGCCAATACCTCCGGATGGTCCTTTCCTAAGCATAAGCCACTTTTCGGCTTTTGCAGGGGATGATCATTTTATTGAAGCCGGTGAGACTGCCACGATAACGCTGGAGCTGGAAAATATGGGCGCTGAGACGGCGCATAATATTGATGTGGAACTGACAATAACAGATCCCTTTATAACTGTAACAGAAAATACGGCAACTTATACTGAAATCCTGGCAAATGGTTTTGGTTTACTGGAAAATGCCTTTACGATAGAGGTTTCGGAAAATGTTCCTGACAACTATATTTTTTATTTGGAAGCAATCATCACTTGTGACGAGGATAGCTGGAACTGGATGCTGCCCTTCATGGCATATTGGGCAAACACATTTGCGGTTGATCAGGACAGTGTTTATTTTGAGATGCATCCTCTTGAAACCGGCAGTCATGTATTCACTTTAACCAATATTGGTGATTTACCGGTAAACTATTATATCAGAACAGATGAAACCACCCGAGGGGGAAGAAATATATCCGGTTCTACGATCACCATGGATACAGATTCATTTACGCCGGGGGAAGAAGCGACTTGGACTTTTACGGTCAATAACGCATCTATTGATGATGAATGGCTGAGTGATGTCTGGCTGGACTTTCCGCTGGGAGTATCTGTTTTAGATGCAAGTGATGTGGAAGGCGGGGCTGGAGGCGATATGATCTGGGATGGCACAACCGGTGCGGGTCAATTAGTTAACTGGCACGGAGAAACGGCGTATGGCTGGGGTGTAGTTCATGACGGAGAGACAGCATCATGGGAAGTTGATGTCCAATTAAGTACGGAATTTGCGGGAGATATGACCCTGGGCTGGGAGATCGGAGGAGACGGTTTTTACGGCGAGCCACATAACGTTAGCGGTGAACTTTATCTGCTGTATCCTCTTCGCTGGATCAATCTGGATACATCAAGCGGAAATCTTGCACCTGGAGATTCACAGGAAATAACGATCAACTTTGATACAAATGATATCGAAGCAGGCATTCATACGGGGGATATCGTGATCAGTTGTGACAATTGGGATACTAAGATCATCAATGTGGTTCTCAATGTGGAAGAAGTGGGAGAAACTGATGAGCCAATAAATGGGATTGTGGAATTGACGGGGAATTATCCCAATCCGTTCAATCCTGAAACTGAGATATATTTCAGGATACCATCAGCAATGGATGTGGAGCTGAAAGTTTTCAACCTGAAAGGGCAATTAGTGCGTAACCTGGTGGATAGTTATCTGGCAGCAGGATCGCATTCACTGATCTGGAACGGAAGGGATAATAACGAAAAGGCTGTAAGCAGCGGAGTATATTTCTATTATTTAAAAGTCGATAATACAGTTCAAACCAGGAAAATGGTACTCTTGAAGTGAGGTCTCAAAAAGCAGAGAAAACCTGAAATATGAAGAACCTATCATTAGTGGTCATTTTTCTATTAGCAGGTTTAAGCTTAAAGGGTCGTTGGATAGAGGTGACTCACGAACAGCAATCCGGATTATATGAATGCGACCAGCAGACGCGAGGTGAAGCAGAAATAGAGTTCAATCTTGATGGATTTGACCTGGAACAAAAGATATATGATGGAGAGACCTATACGGTGATCAGCCATCCTGAGGCTGGAGAATTGCTGGAGGTTGGCATGCCGGACTTGCCGGTATTTACGAAAGCATTGATAATACCCGATGAAGGCAACGCAACAATTGAAATCATTGGTTATAAGCAGAGTGAATATCAAGAAATCCTGATATATCCACAGGAAGCCTTGCAGTATGAGAGTGAAGAGCCAAGGGATAATTTTACCATAAATGCAGAATTCTATCAGGGAAGAGGAGTATATCCGGGAGAAACCGCCTGGGCAGGCGAGCCGGCAATAATGCGGGATTTCCGGGTGCTGCCGGTAACTTTCAGTCCTTTTCAGTATGATGCAGGCAGCCGGACATTAAGGGTGTGCAATAATATCAGAATTCGTGTAACGGTGGAAGGCAATGGAGGTGTCAATGCCAAATACAGCGACCGGAAACGTTCACGAGCATTTGAGGATATGTACCAGGCAAATACATTAAATTATGATCAATTGTCGCTACGGGACGAATATCAGTTGCCGACGATATTATTTATCTGCAATGACGATGATGAGGTGCTGGAGAATCTGGCATATCTCACGGAATGGAAAAAGCAGAAAGGATTCAATGTTGCTGTGGCTACAACGGCAGAAACAGGGATAACGTGTACATCAATCAAAGCTTATATTCAGGATGCTTATGATACGTGGGAAAATCCACCGGAATATGTAAATATTATGGGAGATGGCAACGGCACTTTTTCTATAGCAACCTGGTTTACCGGCGGTGGTGAAGGGGATCATCCCTACAGTCAATTAGAAGGAAATGATGTCCTGGGTGACGTAATATTGGGAAGAATGACTTTTTCCACGATAGCTTTGCTGCAAACAGTAATCAGCAAAGCAATATCATACGAGAAAACACCCTTTGTAGAAAATACGGACTGGTATCAACGGTCATTATTGACGGGGGATGCCTCCTGGTCAGGATATTCCTGTATAGCGGTGATGAAAGCATTCAAGGAAATGATGCTGGATTATCCGGGAAATTTCTATGATGATGATAATTTTGTAGAGGTATATACGACTCCATTTTCTTATCTGATGAATACTGCCATCAATCTGGGAGTATCATATTTTGGATACCGTGGTTATTATGGCACGTCGAGCTGGATTTATGGTGGAACAACAAATGGCTATATGATGCCATTTGCGGTGATACCCACCTGTGGATCGAACAACTGGCAGAATGGTACTGGCAATGCCGAGGGATTCTATCAATTGGGCTCAGTATCTTTGCCCAATGGAGGGATAGGAGCAATGGGAACAGCCTCTTCCGGAACGCATACGCCCTTCAACAATGCCATCGCCATGGGTGTCTGGGGCGGAATTTTCCGGGATGATATTTATACAATGGGAGGAGCAGTATTACAGGGTAAATATTATCTGTGGTTGAGCTTTCCACAAAATCCGAACGGTTATGTGGATATCTTTTCTCACTGGAATACATTGATGGGAGATGCCAGCCTGGAACTATGGACAGGCATTCCTCAGAATCTTTCTGTTGCCTGTGATGAAGTGATCCCTGTTGGGGCGAATTTTTATGAAGTGGCAGTTTTTGATTCCACAGGAAATGCTGCGGAAGGAGCCTGGGTAACCTTATATGAAGAGGAGGGAGGATATACTACAACGGGATTTTGTGACGCTAATGGAACAGTAATTCTGGATGTGGCTCACGCTCAGGAAGGTAGTTATATACTAACCGCCACCAGACATAATCATATCCCATACAGAGAGATCATAAGAAAAGATCAGCTTACTCAGTTTGTTGAAATTCATTCAATAGAATATATTGATACAGACGGGAATGGCAATGGCATCGTAAATCCAGGTGAAACAGGGGAACTGATGCTGACCGTGGTAAATAGAGGCATAGCAGATGTCAGCGGGGTGAATGTTAGCCTGGAATGCAGCAATCCCGAAGTTACAATATTAACGACAGATGTGGATTTTGGTGATATCGCAATTGGAGAGATGATAACGTGTGAATCCGGCTTTGAGCTGGAATTTGCTGCCTCTATTCAGGGAGGTGTGGTATTATTGATGGAATTCACGATCACAGATGCGGATGATAATGAATGGACCACCTGGCGGTATATTCCGGTGGAAGGAGCAAACCTTTATGCCAGCGGTTTTTCAGTTGCAGATGATGGAATAATTGATCCGGGTGAAACTGAAGAAATTTACTTCACTCTGGAAAACAATGGAGAACTGGAGGCAGCAGGGGTGGAAGGACAATTACTCTGCAATAGCCACCGGATATCAATAGAGGATAATCTGGGTGATTTTGGAACAATAGCTGCCGGTGATTCCGCCAGCAATGTTAACGACAGCTTCACAATCACAGCCAGTGAACTGATTTTGCCGGGAATATATATTCCCTTTATCATTCATCTAACCGATGCGAATGGATATGACAGCTTTGTAACGATGAACATACCTGTAGGTGAGCCGGAAGTGACCGACCCCTATGGACCGGATGAATATGGTTACTGGTGTTATGATGATGGCGATGCGGGATATGAGCCTTGTCTGGATTATGAGTGGATAGAGATTGATCATGATTATGGTGGCGAGGGAACTTCAATCAACTGGGAAGGGGGGACAGGAACAGGTAACGGAGCCGGAACCGGGAATTATGCAAATCTGGAATTACCGGATGATTTCCGATTCTTTTTTTATGGTGAAGAATATAATGAACTCTGTGTGTGCACCAATGGCTGGGTCGCTCCGGGCTATCATGAAAGCGGAAGTTTCATGAACTATCCGATACCCGGACCTCAGGGACCTAGTCCGATGATCGCAGTATTCTGGGATGATTTGAGCATAAGTTCGGGAGATATACTCTGGTATTATGACGATGAATTTCATTATTATATCATAGAGTGGTCAAACATAGCAAATGGAGATACTGGAGCCTTGGAGTATTTTGAAGTGATACTCTATGACGCCAGCTATTATCCCGTGACAACGGGAGACAGCATGATCAAAATGCAGTATCATAACATAACGAACAATAATGTGGGTACTTATCCGAGCAACCACGGGCAATTTTGTACGATTGGATTGGAGAATAGCAATTCTCAGACTGGGCTGCAATATACCTTCAATAACATGTATCCGGCATCCTGCAAAATCCTGGAAGATGAAACTGCACTATTATTTACCACCCCACCCATACCTGTAGATGCAGCTTTTCTGGAAGTCAGTGATTATTATGCCTTTGCTGGTGATGATAATTTTATTGAAGCGGGAGAAACCGCCTATATAAGTCTGGTTCTGGAGAATATGGGCGGGGAAACTGCCCAATTTATTGAAGTGGAATTATCTATTGATGATCCTTATTTTACTATGATTGATAATGCGGGAAGCTGCTTAGAAATTCCAGCTAATGGTCTGAGAATACTGGAAAATGCTTTTTGCCTGGAAGTAGCCGAGAATGTTCCTGATTTTTATATATTTGAGATAGAGGCAATAATCAATTGCGAAGGTTATAGCGGAAACCGGACACTGTCCTTTACTGCGTACTGGATAAATACTTTTACTGTTGATCAGGACAGCATTTATTTTGAGATAGAGCCTGATGAAACCGGCAGTCATGTATTCACTTTGACCAATATCGGTGATTTGCCGGTAAACTTCTTTCTCAATATAAATGATACCACGCCGGAAGGTAGAGATATCACAGGATCCAATATAACTTTAGGTACGGCTTCATTTATTCCGGGTGAGGAAACAACCTGGACTTTCACAATACAAAATGCCTCACCGGATCACGAATGGTTAAGCGACGTCTGGCTTGATTTTCCAATGGGCGTAACCATTGTCAGTGCCAGGAATGTAGTGGGAGGTTCGGGAGGCAATCTGGTCTGGGACGGTACAACAGGGGAGGGTCAATTAGTCAACTGGCATGGAGAAACGGTAAATGGCGAGGGATTGATCCATGAGAACGAGATTGCCAGTTGGGAAGTAGATGTGGAATTAAGCACCGAACTTGCCGGAAATATTACTCTGGGCTGGGAAATTGCTGGTGACGGAGAAGGGGGAGAACCTCACACAATCAGTGGGGAACTAACTCTGCTGAATACTTTGTCCTGGCTTGATCTGGATATATCAGGCGGAAATCTTGAACCTGAAGGATCATGGGAAATTACGATCAACTTTGATTCGCATAATATCGAAGCAGGTATCTACACTTGTGATATTGTGATAACCTGTGCAAGCTGGGATACAAAAATCATTAATGTGGTGCTGAACGTGGAAACTGTGGGAGAAGATGATGAACCTATTAATGGGATTGCGGAATTAACAGGAAATTATCCTAACCCCTTCAATCCGGAAACTGAGATAAATTTCCAGATACCCTCTGCAACTAAAGTGGAACTGAAAGTTTACAATCTAAAAGGGCAATTAGTGCGTAACCTGGTGGATAGTTATCTGGCAGCAGGATCGCATTCACTGATCTGGAACGGAAGGGATAATAACGAAAAGGCTGTAAGCAGCGGAGTATATTTCTATTATTTAAAAGCCGATAACACAGTTCAAACTAGAAAGATGGTACTCTTGAAATAGTGCCAAATGCCCCATTTATCTCAAAATTCTCTTCCGCAAAACTGATCTTATTTGTCCCTATCCGCTTATTCACAATAACTTCCCAAATATTTCACCAGACATCATCTAATATCATATAACATATAGGTCTTATACGACTTATATGACCTATATTTTCTCTACGTCTCTTCAACTTTACAAGCTATAAAGGAGAATGAGGGAGCGAGGTAATGAGTGAGCAAAGGAAAAAGAATGAAAGGTAAATTGAGCAACAAATCTGTACCAATTTTGAGTGCCGAAACTGCATCGTATCTGCCTTCTTTTCATGTTTCAATGCTATCATATATATAGCTGGAATTCAGGCTATATAAAGGCAGACAAATGGGTTT
>CAZAHZ010000097.1:0-11357 GCA_964485055.1 uncultured Candidatus Cloacimonadota bacterium | reverse complement strand
AAAAATTAGAATTGACATGTTTCCTGATTTGATTATACTAATTTTTTTATTTCGATCAGAGGGGTGGGAATTATAGAATCAATTCAAATTCAAGTTCATGGATAATTGGAATATTATTTACTCCCAGTAAAGGTAATACAGGTTTCAGTTTTCTGCTGTTCTCAATGGCATAATAGTGACCATGCCGTAATGTGAAACCATATTTGAGATAATATCTGATTGTTGGCACGTTATCGTTTATGGTTATCAGCCAAAGACGTCTGCATTCCTGCCTGATAGCCAGTTCTTAGTATTACTTAACGCAGTCCAAGTAATGTTTTTATAAATTTTTCGCCTTTAAGGACTCCATAAATTCCTTTTTCGACCGAGAATTCATTATATTCTTTAACTTTATCCGGGGATAAAGTGGGATTATAGATTATGAAGGGGACAGCGTCGTGAGTGTGGGTTCTGATCTCACAGGGAGTGGCATGATCGGGAAGTAGGGCAATGGTTACGGGTGTCAGCATTTTAGCGGTCTGCTTCATAATATATTTAACCAGCCTGTGATCCAGAAATTCGAGGGCTTCAATCTTTTTATCTATATTTCCTTCGTGCCCGGCTTCGTCAGTGGCTTCCACGTGCAGATAGACGAGGTCGTGATTATCAAGGGCAGCAACTGCAGCTTCGGCTTTGCCTTCATAATTGGTATCTATAAGACCTGTGGCGCCTTTTACTTCGATCACGTCCATTCCGGCATAGATGCCCAGTCCTTTGATGATATCTACGGCAGAGATAGCTGCTCCCTTGATCTTATACTTTTCCTGAAGGGTCTGCATTGCAGGTTTATAGCCTGATGACCAGAACCAGACGGAATTGGCAGGGTCTTTCCCTTGAGCCTTTCTCTTTTTATTAACCGGATGATCTTCCAGTATTTTTTGAGATTTTATGATCAGGTCATTTAGAAGCTCTGCTGTTTCTTTACCGGCTTCACTGGTGGGTTCAATGAGCACATCTCTCCAGGGAGTGCCGGGGACATCGTGGGGTGGAGTAAACTTTAGGTCGTTGTTACCCTTTTTAACTACCAGCAGATGCCTGAAACTAATACCTTTATAAAATCTGATCTTTTCTGAGGCAAAGGCATTATTCAAAGTATCTATCAGTTGATGGGCTTCTGCAGTGCTGATATGACCGGCAGAATGGTTTTTTATCTTATCATTTTCCAGGCAAAGCAGATTACACCGCATTGCCAGATCACCATCTGCTAATTTCACGCCCATACTGGCGCCTTCCAGTACGCCGCGTCCCTGATAGACTTTGTGCACATCGTAACCGAGAACGGCAAGGTTGGCAACTTCGCTACCGGGAGGCATATCAGGCGGAACAGTAACCAGTTGTCCGGTTTGTCCCATTTTGCAAAGCTTATCAATATTGGGAATGTCTGCGAGCATCAGAGGAGTTTTGTTGTCTCTGGATGCGATGGGTCGGTCTGCCATGCCATCGCCGAGGATAATAATGTATTTCATAAATAGTCCTTTTTAGCTGTCAGTATTTCTTAACCAGATATTCTTTGAAGGCGGGATAGTTATTTTCCAGTATATCATAAGATTCTTCTTTATCTTCCAAACCTGCCAGACTGGGTGGAAGTGCGGGATCAATATTGAGGATTTCCTGTATCTGCTGTGGGAACTTGGCAGGATGTGCAGTTTCCAGTGAAACGCATAATTGCTCAGGATCATTCATTTTCGGATTATCAGATAAGAAATTTTGCAATCCGTACCAGCCTACGGCTCCGTGAGGCTCCAGCAGAAGTTTATGTTCTTTATAGGCTTTTTCAATCATCTCTTTTGTCTGATCATCAGAGATGCTCACGGCGAATATCTCTTGGTGCATCCGCTCCATATCAGGTGGTTTCGTTATATTACCCTTTTCATCCATCACGCCATCATAGAGTGCCACCAGACGGGCAAGATTGCTGGGATGTCCCACATTCATGGCGCTGGAAAGGCAGTTCCTGGAAGGCACGATCTTGTTATATTTCCCGGTCTGAACAAAAACCGGAAATTCATCATTTTCATTACAGGCAATCACAAATTTTTCTACCGGTAAACCCATTCGGGAGGCAAACATTCCGCCTATCATATCACCAAAATTACCCGAAGGGACAGAAAAGATTATCTTATCTGAGGCACTCTTACGAAGCTTGACGTAAGCATAGAAATAATAAACAATTTGCGGGATGATCCTGCCGATATTAATAGAATTTGCAGAAGACAGGTTTAGATAATCCAGGTCAGTATCTGCAAATGCTTTTTTCACCAGATACTGGCAATCATCAAACTTGGCATCAAGCCCCAGTATTTGCACGTTTTTACCGAGTGTTGTCATTTGTTTCCGCTGACGATTGGTTACTTCATTTTCGGGAAAGAGAACCACGCATTTGATATTATCCAACCCATAAAAAGCATTGGCAATGGCACTGCCGGTATCACCCGAAGTTGCCGTGAGTATCAGCAATTCACGCTGTTCTTGATCAAGATAATACTGCATCAATCTGCCCATCATCCTCGCGGCAAAATCCTTGAACGATGCAGTAGGTCCCTGATCGAGTCGCATCACGTATTTGCGATTATATACCTGCTCCAGCGGAACTTCATAGTTATAGGCATCCTGCGTGATAGCCAGCAGATCAGCATCGGAGATTTGTCCTCTAAGGAATTTGCGGGCAACTTCATACGCTATTTCATAATATTCCTTATCAGTGAATCCCGCAATTTCTTCCTGAGTGAAAACTGGTATTTCCTTAGGCATATAAAGCCCTCTATCAGGTGCAATCCCCTTTAAAAGTGCATCTTTGAAAGTTACCTCTTCCGCCTTTAAATTAGTTGAATAATATTTAACTGGTTCTATCATCTTTGTTCCTTCCATTATTTTCCCTTCTCCCGTCTCACTTCTCCAGTCTCACTTGCGACTTAATACACTCAGACAATCTCTTCACTGCCTCAGTGAGTTGCTCCTTGCTTGCAAAAGAAAAGTTTATCCGCATGGCATTAGTTGCTGGATTTTCTCCAAAAAACACATCTCCGGGAACGAAGGCTACCTTATACTTAATTGCTTCATGAAAAAGCTCATTCGTGTCTATGTGTTCAGGTACTGTAACCCACAGAAAAAGACCTCCCTGGGGTTTTGTCCATTTAACGCCGAGTTCTTCAGGAAAATACTGCTTCATTGTATCCAGAAAGACATCAAGCTTAGCGCCATAATATTCCCGGCATTTCTGCATATGAGCTTCCAAACCCATTTCGGTGAGAAATTCGGTGCACATATCCTGATTATACTTGGGAGTATTGAGGATATTACCCTCCTTGATATTGATCATTCTGCTGATCACATCCTGCGGTCCTATATTAAAACCGACCCTGATGCCGGGACAGAATATTTTGGAGAAGGTGTATAACCCGATTACATTAGAGCCATCTCTTTTCTGATCCAGCGAAAAGATGGAAGGCACTGTTTCTCCCGAATATCGCAAATCTCTATAGGGACTGTCTTCGATGATGGGAACATCATATTCATAGCTGAGATCCAGCAGAATTTCCCGCTTTTTCAAACTGGTGGTTATCCCAGTTGGATTCTGAAAATCAGGGACAACATAAATAAACTTCGGTTTCTTCCCCTGCTTTCTCAATTCTTCCAGTTTCTTCTGATAGATCGCCACATTCGGCCCATCATCCTCAATATCAACACCGATAATTTCCGGTCGCTGCATCTGAAAGGCTACAATTGCTCCCGCAAAGGTAGGTCTATCCAGCATGATCACATCTCCAGGATTGATGAAAAGTCTGCCCGTGAGATCAAGCCCATGCTGACCAGAAGAAGTGACAACGACTTTATCCGAGGTGACATCTATATTATCCCTCTTGAGAAATCCGATTATAGCATCAATCAGAGATTTTTCTCCCGGGACCCCCGTATATTGCATAATTGTGTCAATATCCTCATCCAGACGTTTCCGGGAGGAAAGCCGCATCTCATGCTTTTGAAACATATCTGGTGAAGGTAGTCCCCCGGCTAATGATATTATCTCCGGATTATTCAAATACTTGAATATTTTTCCGATCGAATATCCTCCGAAATCCTTAATATTATCCGAAAACCTGTTGCTCCAATCCTTGATCATTTATCCTCCTGTATATTCCATTGCTATCTTATTCTAATATGAACCACCGCCGAAGATCGTCTTTATACCTTTTTTCATGAAATCAATACCGTCTTTTGAGGCTCTCAGAGATTTATAATAGATCACATCCCCAATCTTTTGAGCATTGGCATTTCTTTCGTCTTCCGGTAAAAAGTAGGCTGCCATGGTATCCATTTCCCGTGCTGTGCCGTCGCTTTCGTATTTGTAGGTTATATTAGTTCCGCTTTTTAGTACTTCGAGGGCATTATCCGTCCAGTCAAAACCTGCTATGCCCAGGTCAGGATTGATGAACATATGAGCCGAAAGACTTACTCCCTTGATGCCACTCTCAGTAAGAGCTTTGGCACATTTGATAAAGGTCTCTGCCGTTGCTCCATTGCCTATGTTGATTTCATAGATCGGAGTTGTGCCATCATCCCTGATATATTCATTAATGATATTCAACAGCATTCTGAACTGCATCAAGTTTTGTGTTGCCAGCAGCATGGATACTTTGATATGCAGATTCGGAATGTCTCTGCCGTAATAACAGACTGCAATGATCGTACTCCAGCTTGGGTTGAGGAAAAAGTTGTTTCCCGTTGCCAATGTTGCCCGCGTGATACCGTCCAGATAGATCAAGTGATTATCATTAGCAACTTCGATACCGCCAAAATTACCAAAAAATGTTCCCTGGTTCTTTAAAATTAGTGCTGAGTAATTATCACCAACACTGTAAGTCTCAAATTTTTTACCCGTTACCTTTTCCAGTTCCTTAAATCTTGAGGTGGGATGCGGGATCCCAATCATGTTTGTGCTGCAGAACTTGGAGGCTTTCATTATGTTTTCAGTCATTGCCAGAGTTGCCATTAAATCTCCACTATAGATATAATTATCCGTAAGGGCAACTACAGATATACATTCAGATGGAATATAACAGGGTGTATCGCTTTTTCCACTCTCAGCAATTCGCTGCATGGCATGATGAGTAACTTTTGCCCCTTGCCATCCCGAAACCTGGCTGGTGGCAACGCCCAGCTTGTCATTATACACAATATTGTTCTTTTTCTCGAAATCCGTAACTTTTGGGAATTTGGTTACCAAGATTTCTGCATCAGCAATCATATCGCCAAAACCTTTTTCTTTCAGGAATTTTTTCCTGGTTTCCAGTTTTCTCATTTCAGTGATGGTCTTGGTGATCTTATCTGCTCCACCATGGAATTCCTTTAAGGCATCAATCGCCTTTAAATCGCAATTTGATAATAAGTTGTACTTCATTATTCCTCCTATTATGTTTTTTTTCTTTAATAAATCATACTTGCCTTTTTACTTTGAAATGTGTCAATAATTATTTCCTGAACCAACAATTTCCCAGAAATTTATTACAGGACTATCTATAATTATTTATGAATTGTGGGGCAGAACCACGTGTCTGCTCCTATATTTTCACAATCCATAACTATCTGTGAAATATAACAATATCTATTTTTGAAAGTAATAATAAGCCGGATGGTAGATTTGATTTTCTAATGATCGAACGCAGCAGACATAGTGGTGGTAGAAAAACTTTCTGACTATTTCAAGTTGGGGCGAAGGGGTCTGCGTCCTTTACGTTAAAATATTTGAGTTAATTTAATGGAAGCAGGTTTTATTTGACAGAAATGGTTAACTTTAGATAGTGAGGTAAAACAGCTAAGGAGAGAAAAACTTGCAGATGACAGGGATAAATATATGGGTTATATCTTTTTCGGGATACATTACTTAGCTAACAATCTGATTTTTCACAAAACAACACCTTTGATCTGTGGCTTAGTGGTAACTAATAACTGCAATCTGCATTGCCGGCAATGCCGGATAGCCAGTCGCGGAGCAATGAACCTCAGTTTTGAAGAAATAAAGACTGCAATAGATGAATTTTACGAAGAAGGAGGACGCACTCTTTATATCCAGGGGGGCGAACCATTTATCTGGCAGGATAGAGACCATACACTTGATGATATAATTAATTATGCTCAAAAGACAGGATATTTCAGTAGTATCATTTACACAAATGGCACATTTCCCCTTAATTCAGCAGCAGATACAATTTTTGTCAGTATAGACGGATTGCGGGAAACTCATGACCTGTTAAGGGGAGAATCTTTTGACCGTATTGTGAATAATATCCGGAACTCACAGCATCCTTCACTTTATATAAATTACACTATCAATAATCATAACAAAAATGAGATAGAGGAATTTTGCGAATATATAAAGGGAATTAAGCAGCTAAAGGGAATTTTCTTTTATTTTCATACGCCTTATTATGGAATTGATGAATTATATATAGAGCCAGCCGAGAGAAATGAGATATTGCTTAAATTACTTAAATATAAGAAGAAGTATAAGATATTAAATTCCCGGGCAGGCTTAAAATCAGCACTGAGAAATGACTGGAAAAGACCTCTGAACATCTGCCGCGTCTATGAAGAAGGCAAAACATATAAATGCTGCCGTTATCCAGGCAATCTGGAGTTATGCCGCAATTGCGGGTATTTGAGTTATGCGGAAATAGATCAGGCACTTAAATTAAAGCCCTCAGCAATTATAAATGCGATGAAGTATTTTTAAGAATATCTAAGAAAGGATAAAAGTGAAAGATTATTATAAAATTTTTATGTTGATCCTGCTTAGTTTACCAGTGATATTGTTTGGCAGTGATACGGATTATGATTATGAATTTGTCCGTGAAGACAGTTGCTGCTCATTCCGGGGAAATTTTACGGTAAAGGCAGAACCTGACAACCTGGTTGAATTAATCTATGACTTTGATAAGATCAAAGAATATACTGTAACAGTAAAATCTCTGGAATTAGTACGGCGTGGGGAAGACTGGTATGAAGTAGCCTTTACTTATCAGGATCTGCTGGTATTTGAAAATCAGTCTATCTGGCGGAGAACCATCAATCGGGCAGAAAAGATCATTGTTTTTGAGATGATATCAAGCTGGAACAACTCCAACATCATTCCCGAATTGCTGTCTTCCACCGGGTATTATCAGTTTAAACCGGCAAAGGAAGGCTGTCTGGTAGAATTCTTCCAGGAATGCAGATTAAAACCGGGATTATTGAATGAGGCTTATTATAACAAAGCGGAAAAAGATGGGATTAAATTCTTGAGCGTATTTAAAGATTTCATTGAGCAAAATTGTGATTGATCTAAGCGGTAGTACATCCGGAGAGCAATTTGAAGATTGAGAATTATATCCGCAACAGATTTAGCCGGATATTTACAGGAGAAAGCGAAATTGCCCTGGAAAATAAGATCCCTTCCGATGAAGATTTACGTAAAAAATTTCAGGATATAAAGGAAGCAGGACTTTACCTGCATATACCGTTCTGTGAACAAATCTGTCCTTATTGCCCATATAACAAAGAAATATATAATCCTGAAGTAGCAAAAAGATATACGCAGGCAATCAAAAAAGAGATTGATCATTATGCGGAAATTATTGGCAGGCTGCCGGTTACTTCCCTGTATATTGGTGGTGGAACTCCGACAACGATGCTTGATAGTGGTCTGGAAGATATTCTGGGGCATATCTATGATAAATTGAATATGCAGTGCGAAATTCACCTGGAAAGCCACCCGAACCATTTGAGCCAGGTCAATCTGGAAAAAATCAAATCTCTGAGAGTACAAAACCTGAGTATTGGCGTGGAATCTCTACAGGATAAGTATCTGAAGTTTTTGAAAAGACCATACACAGTAGAAGAAGTGACAGCAACAATTAATCGAGCTGTTAAGATGAATTTTAAATGCGTAAACCTGGATTTCATCTTTGAATTGCCTGGTCAGACATATAGTGAAGTGGCTCAGGCAGGACGCACTTTAGTAGAGATGGGAGTGAATCAGGTGGCAGCTTATCCTCTTTTCAGATTCCCTTACACTAAAATGGGAAGCACAGGCAAAGTGAGTAATTTCAAATTATCAACAATCCATAGAAGAAGAAAAATGATCGGTATCCTGGAGGATATTTTTTATAGTTCAGGCTTTGAAAGAAGCTCTGTCTGGGCTTTCACAAGACAAGATGAACCAAAATACTGCTCGGTAACAGTGCCACTCTATATTGGTCTTGGAGCCAGTGGAGGTTCGTATCTCAAGGATGTTTTCTACCTGAACACCTTCAATGTTGCGGAGTATATCAAAGCTCATGAAAACGGCAAGAATGCCTTTGCATTATCACTTGATATGTCAGAGAAAATGCAAATGGCAGCCTGGCTTTACTGGAGAATTTATGAAACAAGATTTAAGAAAACGGATTTCAAGAGAAGATTTAATAAAGATTTTGACAGCTATTTTATAAAGTATATCAGATTCTTATCCTGTCTGGGATTCCTGAAGGACGAAGGAGAACAGATAATTCTTTCAGACAGGGGCACTTACTGGCTGCACGCATTTGAGGACATCTTCTCAATTGATTACATCAGCACACTCTGGGGCACTTCCCGACAGGAACCCTGGCCCCAGAAAGTAGTACTATAGATATAAAACTCCATCATCACCTCCAAAGATCATTCTTCAGCATCTATATATGAAGATGAAAATAAAAAAAACTTATAGAAAAATGTCTGTAATGCATTATTTATTTGACAGAAATTAATATTTTATTACAATTTGAACCAAATGAGTTTCTGAGAAAATTCTCAGAGACATTGAATATTATCGCTCAAAGTAAAAAAGAAGCAGAATATCGCAGAGTATTAATTTTGAAGAATTATCAATATCGTTATCATTTCAGTATCTGTTAAAGAAAGTAACTTAATTAGGAGTAACTTATGAAGCAGAGCTATGGGGATAATAATACGAACATCGCAGTCGCTAACGGAGTTAGCCTTTATAAAGAGCAAATGGTTCGACTGACGATATTGGCTGATCTATTCCGAAAAAACGATTGCAATCTCGGCGATGTGCCAATTTCAACAATTTTAAAAAAGGAGGAGAAATATTGAGGGTCTCTCGAAATTACGAATCCAAACATTTTTTCTACGACATGAGTAGTGTTGTCGTTTCAATTGACAATGGAAGTGTACTTGATTGGACAATACTTATGAAAGACGCTAACGCAGAAAGTAAAAACAAGCTAATTTCTTCTACTTAATCAAGTATGAAAAAAACAGGTTTAATGATGATAAAGTATGATTAATAGAAATTAGAAAAAAAAAGAAAGGAGAAATAATGAGTACAATTTCAACAACTGAAAACAGAACCTTAATGGTTCAAGCACGTGAATCACTTAAAGAAAAATGGGGTTTGGCAGTTGGCACGTTTTTCGTATATATGTTAATTATTTCCGCAATTACATGGATCGCTCAAGCTTTATTCGGTGATGAATCAGAGATTGGAGCGTTAATTATTACTATCATTGATGGTCCATTCAGTTTGGGACTTGCAATTTTTGCATTGTCTCTTTCTAGAAACCAGGATGCAAAGCTAACTCAAATTTTTGAAGGATTTCAAAAGTTTGGGGTTGCTTTCGCTGCATATATCCTTCAGTTAATCTTTGTCCTTTTATGGATGATTTTGTTGATAATTCCAGGTATAATTGCAGCAATTTCTTATTCTCAAACCTTTTATATCATAGCAGATGA
Organism: uncultured Candidatus Cloacimonadota bacterium; assembly: GCA_964485055.1. Lineage (GTDB taxonomy): Bacteria > Cloacimonadota > Cloacimonadia > Cloacimonadales > TCS61 > Stygibacter. Next base: position 1,568 of record CAZAHZ010000097.1, on the reverse strand, counting down.
CGATTCCATTGGTCCATTACAAGCCATTAAGAAAAGTAAGGAAATGATGATGGGAAATAAATGGAAGTATGTTTGTTTGGGCTTACGCTTTATTGGTTGGATTTTGCTATGTATCCTGACTTTGGGTATAGGCTTATTATGGCTTATTCCTTATATGAGTATTAGTTATGCAAAATTCTATGATGACATTTCAGGAAAAGAAGTAATAGTTGAAGAAACTCAAATTGATACCTAAAACCTGATGCACCCGGCAGAAACGCAATGTGGCAATAATGTAAAATATATTCAGCGTTTTGCGTTTCTGCCGGTGAACTCAACTATTAGATTGCATTAAATTAATTATAAGGAGTATAATAATGAGCTTAAAAAGTGAATTATCTCAGTTACGAAGCAGATATCCCATATTAACCACAATAGTTAAAATAATTATCATTTTATGTCTATTAGGAGTTACATATGAGTTTGGTAAAACACTGGGAAGGGATATTTATCTTTTAATCCATTAATAAGTTTTTTCTTTCCAGTTAAAAAGTATTATTGAGGAATTTTTTTTTGGAGGTAATATTATGGTAAGATTTATACCATTAACAAAAGAAGAATATTTATTATACATAAATACTTTAATAGATGGAATTTCAAAAGAATATGTTCGAGCTGGAATTCAGGATCAAAAAAAAGCGATAGGAAAAGCAAAAGAACAAATAGAAAGAATTCTATCTAATGGATTAGAAACGTCAGATAATTTTATTTATTCAATTATAGATGAAGCCACTTCAAATAAAGTTGGTGTATTATGGTATGAAATACGTAAAAAAGAAGGAATTAAACACGCTTTTATTTGTGATATTTCCATATATAAGAATCATAGAAGAAAAGGATATGCTACACAAACCTTTCAAGAATTGGAAAAAGAAGTGAAGAATAAAGGAATATTTACAATCAAACTACACGTATTTGGTCATAATAAGCCAGCAAGAACATTATATAATAAATTAGGTTACAAGGCAACAAATGTACTTATGTCGAAAGATTTGTCTCTCAATAATCAAGATTACTAACCCAGCATCATCTGGCATAAATACAGGCGTGTTTTGAATTTTTAGTAAAAAGAACAGCATTCAGAAATCAATCGAGTAATTTATAGATTACTTGCATTTAAGTTTCTGCAGGCGAGTTCTACCGTCATTTATTAATTTTCTTATATTCTTCAAATTGTAAGAATATGATTGTTAAAATTCCACCATCACCCTACCAGTGATCACCCTTACCCATTGATAGATTTCTTTTACTTCACCGTTATCGAGATAATTTTAGCTCCAGATATTCTTGATGTTAAAAACATTATCAATTTCCAGGTAGCTGATAATGTTTATTTTATTCTCGAACCATCTGTGATTTATGTGAATATCAAGACGCTGGTACGCCGGAAAACATTTATTATTCATCGTTGTATTTTCGGAGACAAACCATCTTTACCACTTGAGTATTCCGTTTTGATAGAGCATAGAGTACACCAATATAGAGCCACCTCTCCGGTAAAATTGAGCCACCCTTCCGATTTTGAGAGC